>JARQZL010000142.1 GCA_029984855.1 Archaeoglobales archaeon
CAGCAGTAGGTGCTACAGCAGAGGACAGGGGCTTCTTTGGACTGGGTATACTGTTTACAGTCATCCCAGAGACAATAGTCATCTTCGGACTGGTCATATCGTTCATACTGATGTTCGCATTCTAAAAATCAAAGACGGACGGGGATAAGCGATGCCACTTGATGCTGTAATCGAAGAAATACGAAGGAAGGGGGACGAGCAGGTACAGGCGGTTAAGGAGGAAGCAAGGAAGGAAGCGGATGCAATCATAGCCGAAGCCAAGAACAAGGCCGAAGAAATCTTGGCAAGAGCAAAAGAAGATGCAGAGAAAGAAGCAGAAAGACTGAGAAGACAGGAAATTTCGAGTGTGAACCTTGAAATGAAGAGACTGCTGCTAAACAAGCGTAAGGAGGCTCTTGAGGAGGTTTTCAAGGCAGTAGGAGATAGAGTCATGAAGATGGATTCTGAGACGAAAAAGAAACTCGTAGAAAATCTGATAAAGAAGAATGCCGTGAGTGAAGCTGTAGTTTACTCGAATAAAGACGATGAGCCCATTGTTAGGGAAGTAATCTCCGGGATGCCGGGTCTGAGGTACGGTGGTAACATCGAGTGTAAAGGTGGAGTCATTTTGGAGAGCCCCGACGGGGAAGTCAGGGTGAATCTTACCTTCGATGATATGCTGAAACAACTCTACGAGGATAAGATGAGCGAAGTATCTAGGATACTCTTTGGAGAGTGAGGGCATATGATGATGCTGGGTAAGCGGCCACAGTGGGCATATATTGTGGCAAGGGTACGAGTGATGAAGCGCAACCTCATTCCGAATGAGGAGTACAGAAAGCTCCTCAATATGGACTTCAACGAAATCGTTAGATACCTTGAAGAAACGGAATACAAGAGAGAAATTGACGAGCTATCCTACAAATACTCAGGCCCAAGACTCGTGGACTATGCCCTCTCCCTTCACCTCTTCAGGAGATATAAGAGGATACTTGATGTGTCTTTTGGAGCGGCAAAGGAGTTAATTTTCGAGTACCTGAAGAGATGGGATGTGTGGAACATAATTAACATTCTGAGGGGAAAGCTGGCCAACGTTCCGCCTGAGGAAATGGAGGAAACACTTGTACCGGTTGGAGAGTTCAGCTACGATTTCTACAAGTCCCTTGTGGTTAGAGATGTCGATGAGATCATTAAGGCATTCGATAGAACGCCCTACTATGAAACGCTGTCAAAGGTTGGTCAGATACCGCTGAGTGAAATCGAAGACGAGCTTTACAAGATCTACTATTCGAAAATAACGAGCATCAGTCCTACAGAGCAAGCATTGAAGTTCTTTGTGGACTTCATCCGAAAGGAGATAGACTTAAAAAACATAAAGACAATACTTAGACTGAAAATGGATGAGGTACCAGCGGAGGAAATAGTCAGCAGGATCATCCCTGGAGGCTACCAGCTTGATGTTGATGAGGCGAGAAAGCTTGCAGCAATGTCTTTCGATGAACTTGTAAAGTCTCTTGAAGGCTACTGGTTCTGGAAGGACATAGAGATAGAGGACAGCTTTTCAAGGGTTGAAATTAAGCTTGATGCAATGTGGATGCAGGACGTTGCAAGAAGGGCAAATTACTACCCGCTCTCCATTCTGCCAGTGCTTCACTATATGAGCCTGAAGAAGCTCGAAGTCGACAATCTCAGGGTAATTGGATGGGGTAAATGGGAAGGACTGCCCAATGAGGTAATAGAGGAGCAGCTGGTGGTGGTATGAGCCGTATAACTGTAATTGGAGACCCGGATTTCAATATTGGTTTCAGGCTTGTAGGGATAAGGGATACTATTGATGTCGAGGATGAGAGCAAGTTGCCTGAAATAGTAGAGGGATTACTCGGAAAGGAGGGGATAGTAGTTATAAAGTATGATTTTTATAAGAAACTTCCAATACATACGAAAATTAAGGTTGAAGAGAGCCTCGAACCGACCTTTGTCAAGGTTGGAGGAGAGGCAGGTGTGGGAGAGCTTAGAGAAAAAATAAGAAGGGCGATAGGTGTTGACCTATGGAAGTAAAAGCAGTAGGTAAGGTTGGTGAAGTTTACAGAGTTTCAGGACCTCTCGTAGTTGGAGAAGGTATCAGGCCGAGAATGTATGATGTTTGTTTTGTTGGTGAAGAAGGCCTTATGGGAGAGGTAGTCGGATTGGTAGGGGAGAAGACGCTGATACAGGTTTACGAGGATACCTCTGGTATAAAACCGGGAGACAGAATCGAGAATACAGGAATGCCTTTGAGTGTTGAACTTGGTCCAGGGCTTATAAAATCCTTCTACGATGGAATCCAGAGGCCACTACCCGGTCTCAAAGAGGTAAGTGGTGACTTTATCAGCAGAGGTCTCCACGTTCCCGGGCTGGACAGAAAGAAGAACTGGGAGTTTAACCCTGCTGTTAAGAAGGGAGACAAGGTCAAAGGTGGGGACATAATAGGCACAGTTCAGGAGACCGAAGTTGTGGAACATAAAATCCTTGTACCACCATACGTCGGCGAAAGCACGATAACCGAGATAAACGGAGGCAAGTTCACTGTTGAAGATACGGTTGCAGTCCTTGATGACGGAACAGAACTCAAGCTATACCACAAGTGGCCTGTCAGGCAGGCAAGACCATACATCGAAAAGCTACCGCCACTGATTCCACTCATTACCGGGCAGAGAATTCTGGATACACTCTTCCCGGTTGCAAAGGGAGGTACTGCTGCAATTCCCGGCCCGTTCGGAAGTGGTAAGACTGTTACACAGCACCAGCTTGCAAAGTGGAGCGATGCCCACATAGTTGTTTATATTGGCTGCGGTGAAAGAGGAAATGAGATGACAGAAGTTCTTGAGGAATTCCCGGAGCTTATTGATCCAAGAACGAACAAGCCACTTATGGAGAGAACCGTTCTCATTGCAAACACTTCGAACATGCCGGTTGCAGCAAGAGAGGCCTCAGTTTACACTGGTATTACAATTGCAGAGTACTTCAGAGATATGGGCTACGATGTCAGCATAATGGCCGATTCAACATCAAGATGGGCAGAAGCTATGAGAGAGATCTCCGGGAGACTTGAGGAGATGCCTGGTGAAGAGGGCTATCCTGCATATCTGGCTTCAAGAATTGCTGAATTCTATGAGAGGGCTGGAAGAGTCAAGACACTTGGCGGCTCAGTTGGAAGTGTCTCAGTTATTGGAGCGGTTTCACCACCCGGTGGTGACTTCAGCGAGCCTGTTACACAGAATACACTGCGTATAGTTAAAGTCTTCTGGGCTCTCGATGCAAAGCTCGCTGCCAGAAGGCACTTCCCGGCCATTAACTGGTTGCAGAGCTACAGTCTGTATACCGATACGCTGAAAGAGTGGTACGATGAAAACGTTGCCGCTGACTGGAGTGAGCTGAGAAAATGGGCTATGGAAGTCCTGCAGGAGGAGGCAAACCTTCAGGAGATAGTACAGCTCGTTGGAAGCGACGCACTGCCAGAATCGCAGAGATTACTACTCGAGGTCGCAAGGCTCATCAGAGAGGTTTTTCTCCAGCAGTATGCATACCACCCGGTTGACTCCTACTGCTCACCACAGAAACAGTACGATATGCTTAAGGGCATTAAGGAGGTGAACGATATGTTCTTCAAGGCCCTTGAGCAGGGTAAGCTTATCGACGAGATTATCAATGTGCCGGGCAAGGAGGAGTTTGCAAGAGCGAAGTTTGAGGAAGACTATAAAACAGCACTACAAAACGCTATAGAGACGATGAGAAAAGCTCTGTTTGGAGAGTGATAAAAATGGGAATGAAAGAGTATAAGACAATCAATAAGGTTGCTGGTCCTCTTATTTTTGTGGAGAAGACCGAGCCCGTGGGTTTTGGAGAACTTGTTACTGTATCGCTACCAGATGGTTCCACTAAGAGGGGTCAGGTTCTCGACACATCCAAAGATGTTGTTGTCGTACAGGTCTTTGAAGGTACGAGGGGCATTGACACTTCCTCAACTGTCCGCTTTACTGGCGACATAGTCAGACTTCCATGCTCAAAAGATATGCTCGGCAGAGTTCTGTCTGGAAGCGGTAATCCAATAGATGGCGGACCAAAGATTGTACCTGAAGAGAGGAGAGAGATCATCGGTGCTGCTATTAACCCCTACGCAAGACAGTATCCTAGGGAGTTTATCCAGACAGGTATTTCAGCTATTGATGGGATGAACACTCTTGTCAGAGGGCAGAAATTGCCTATATTCAGCGGTTCCGGTTTACCTCATAATGATATAGCACTGCAGATTGCCAGGCAGGCAAAGGTTCGTGGAGAGGGTGAAGAATTTGCAGTCATATTCGCCGCTATGGGTATAACAAACGAGGAGGCTTATCACTTCATGAAGGATTTCGAGAGGACAGGAGCGCTTGAGAGAGCAGTTGTTTTCCTGAATCTTGCAGATGATCCCGCAATTGAGAGGATTCTTACGCCACGTATGGCTCTGACAGCAGCCGAATTCCTTGCATACGAGTACGATCTGCATGTTCTCGTCATTCTGACAGATATGACCAACTACTGTGAAGCTCTAAGAGAAATGTCTGCCGCAAGAGAAGAGGTTCCCGGAAGGAGAGGGTATCCAGGATATATGTACACAGATCTTTCAACAATCTATGAGAGAGCTGGCCGTATCAGGGGCAGAAAGGGAACGATTACGCAGTTCCCGATTCTTACAATGCCCGGTGACGACATAACGCACCCAATTCCGGACCTGAGCGGTTATATCACAGAGGGGCAGATTGTTCTGAGCAGAGAACTGCATGCAAAGGGCATTTACCCGCCAATCGATGTCCTTCCATCGCTCAGCAGGCTGATGAAAGAGGGTATTGGAGAGGGAATGACAAGAGACGACCATGTCCAGTGGAACGACCAGATGTACGCTGCATACGCAGAGGGCGTTGACCTTCGTGGCTTAGTTGCAATCGTTGGTGAAGAAGCTTTATCTGACAGGGACAGGAAGTTCCTGCGTTTTGCTGATGAATTTGAACGCAGGTTCGTACAGCAGGGTAAGTACGAGGATAGAGATATCGAGTACACTCTTGACCTCGGCTGGGAGCTTCTCTCAATGCTACCGGAAGCTGAACTGATGAAAATCGAGAGAAAGTTCATCGAAAAGTATCATCCGGCATACAGAAAGAAGACTGCTGCAGGTGAAGAGGCTGCAGAAGCTGCAGCCTGAGTTCTCAATTTTTAAGGGTGAAAGAGATGGCAGAGATTAAGCCAACTCGAATGGAGCTCATAAAGCTCAAAAGAAGAATAAAGATGGCTACAAGAGGTCATGCACTATTAAAGATGAAGAGAGACGGCCTTATTATGGAGTTCAGAGAGATCCTCGAAGAGGCAAAAGAGGTCATAGGTGGGATGGTGGACAAGTACAACAGAGCAAATGAGAGGATTACTCTCGCAAAAGCTGTTGATGGAGTTATAGCCGTACGATCTGTTGCAATCTCCTGCCAGTACGAGCCGAAGTTCACAATCAGGAGAAAGAACATAATGGGAGTTGTTGTCCCTGTTGTAAAGCGTGAAAAGATAAGAAGGAAGGTTAGCGAGAGAGAGTACGGTGTTGTAGCAACAACCGCCAGAATTGACGAGGCTGTTTCGGCATATGAGGAGCTCGTTGATGCAACCCTTGAAGTTGCAGAAATCGAGACTACTGTTAAGAGGCTCATTGAGGAAATTGATAGAACCAAGAGGAGAGTTAATGCTCTTGAGTACCGCGTGATCCCAAGCATGCAGGAGGCAGCGAAATATATAACCTTCAAACTGGAAGAGCAGGATAGAGAGAATATAATCAGGTTAAAGAAGATAAAGTCGAAGATGGCCGCTAAAGAGGCAGAAAAGAGAGCTCGGGAGGAGGCTGCGGCCGCAGCAGCGTAACTTTTTTGTTTTTTATTTTGATGAAGAAGTAAAGTCACCTTTATTATCCCTGTATTTTAAAGCTCTTCAGCACTTCTACTGGTTGTGAGGAGGAGAGATTCCCGTTAAAAAATGGAGCTATAGCTTTTTTACCATTCTAATCCAGCGTCCCAACTTCCCCTCTTCCCTGAATCCGTTTTCCTCATAGAACTTTCTTGCCCTGTAGTTCTTCTCCCCGACCCACAGTCCGGCTGTATTCCGCCCTTTTTCTTTCGCATACGCTAAAGCTCTGGAGAGCAGAGCAGTTGCAATACCTTTCTTCTGCCATTCTGGATATACAAATAGCTCGTGGATCTCTCCCACCTTCTTTTGACATTCCCCAAAAGGGCTGTACCAGTTAGTGTCGCATGCGATAAAACCTACAGGCTCCTCAACAACTGCAACAAATATGCCATCAGGATTTCTCTTTCTCAGCCACTTGAAGTATCTTCTGATCTCTTTTCTCGTTCTGTACGCGTACTCTTCAAGACCTCTGTAGGCTTCCTGATATATCCTTACAAAACTGCCAATGTCATCTGCTTTTGCTTTCCGGATTAACACAACTAACTTTTTATTTTCTGGTTTTAAATTCTGCGATGATGATCGACCTTCTCAGAAAACTTGTCGAAATAAAGTCTCCATCAGGGAGAGAGGATGAACTTGCATCTTTTCTCATTTCATACCTAAAAAAACTCGGACTGAAAACAGAATTCGAATACAACGTTGTCGTAAACCCGGATGCAGAATTTTGGCTTGTTACACACATGGATACAGTAACCCCAAAGACCGGATTCAAATTCGATGGCAGGTACGCATACGGGACGGGAGTTTGCGATGCCAAAGGAAGTATTGCAGCCATTCTGCTTGCTCTTGAAAAGCTAAAGAAATTGAACATAGGCTTGAACACAGGCATAGCATTTTTCAGGGAGGAGGAAGAAACTGGAAAAGGTTCTGAGAAGTTCACAAGAGAGTATTCGGGGAAAGCAGTCGTCATGGAACCAACATCGCTTAAAATTGCTGCAACTCATTACGGAACTCTTGAGGTTCTTGTGAGGATTAAAGGTAAGCCCGCTCATGGCTCAATGCCAGAATACGGAAAGAATGCAATTGAGAATGCAATTGAATTTGTTAAGAGGTTTAAAAAGGTGCACGATTTTACCATTCTGGAAATGAGAGGCGGAAGTGATGAATATGCTATTCCCGATAGCTGCGAGGTCAGGCTTGATTTTCTTCTTGAACCAGATGAGAGTGCTTCAGCCCTGAAGGAAGTCCTTCTTGATACAGTTATGGGATGCGGGGACGTGGAGATTCTGGAAGAAACAAACGGCTTTACCTCAATCAATTCAGCAAAAGATTTGCTTGAAACAGCCATAAAGAAGGCAGGACTTAAAGCGGGATACGCAGCAATGCCCTCATGGACAGATGCAGTAAACCTAAAAAATGCAGGCTGGGATGTTGTTGTGTGGGGACCGGGAGAGCTTGCGTACTGTCACACTCCTTTTGAAAGGATTTCAATCGAAGAAATAGTAAAGGCAAGCAGAGTAATAGTCTGTCTGAACTCACTCCTTTAATTTTAGTGGTATTTGTGTTGAGTGAAATTTGAAATCGTTCAGAATTCCAGCATCATCCCGTGCAGTAAGGCTATGGAGTCTACAGAATTCGCACAAGCTTTAAACCATCAACTCCATTGCCGTAATAATCTTTCAGTACTTCCTCGATTCTAAATCCTTCGCTGAGATAGAAGGCTACGGGTCCATCAACGGGAGTTTCCAGCCAGACGCTATTATAGCCCATCTCTCTTGCGACCTCAAAGCATTTTCTCAGGATCGTTCTTCCAATTCCGTTCCCCCTGTAACTGCTCCTCACAGCAAGAGAGGCAATTGAAAATCGATCACCCCAGAAAAAAGTAGCGCAGCCAACAATTCCATCTGCTCTTGCAACAATGGCCTTCTTCCAGACCGGAAGAGTAGAGAGTCTGACAAATGGACTTGCTCCGAGGACTTCATACTCCAGATCGATGAGTTCTTCAACCTCATCCTCATCCATCAGACCAACTTTCACTTCCACAAATTGCATCTAACCAACAGAATAAAAAAGTTATCTAATCTCAAGTTTAATCTTACCCTGCCTCTCCATCTCACCGAGCATTTCCAGAAATTCGCTCACACTCATGTTGAGCTTGGTTGCCGCTTCGCTTATGGTCATCGAGCGCAATTCTCTGAGCTTTTGCCCCGGCTTCGGGTTATCCTTAAGCTCGAAGTGCTCACATATCTCTGCCATGCCACCACAGCTTGCAAAGTACTTGCAGAATATACACGACATCCGTATTCCCTCGGGCAAAGCAAAGATAAACCTTACGCCAAGCTTTTTATTCAACCCCTCTCAACTTGCCAGCATGATAACTGAAAAGGATGTTTATAAAATAGCCACTCTGGCAAAAGTGGAGATTAAGCCCGAAGAAGCGGAAAATCTCAGAAAGGAGTTTCAGAACATACTTGAGTACTTCAATATTCTTGATGAAGTTGAAGAGAACGTGGAACCGACATTTCAGGTTCTGCCCCTGAGCAACGTTTTTCGTGATGACGTGCCAAAGAGGTGCATTCCGAGAGATGAAGCGTTGAAGAATGCAAAGCATGTTGAAAAAGAGTACTTCAAGGGCCCCAAGGTGGTTGAATGATTAGTGTTACAGAGTGGAGACAAAGGCTCGAGAGTGAGAGAGCATACGATCTGGTTGCTGAAATGCTCGAGAGAATAGAAAAAAGCAGATTGAATGCATATATAACTCTCAACAGAGGTGCATTAAAGCTTGCAGAGGAATATGACAAGGGTAAGCTCGAGGGCAGGCTTGCAGGCATACCGATAGCAGTCAAGGATAACATCTCAACAAATGGTATTCGAACCACCTGCGGTTCAAAAATGCTGGAAGACTACACTCCGTTTTTCGATGCACATGTTGTGGAAAGGATAAAGCAGGAAGGGGGAATAATAATCGGCAAAACCAACATGGATGAATTTGCGATGGGCACAACAACAGAAACATCCTACTTTGGAGTTGTTAAGAACCCGCACGATGAAGACAGGGTTGCCGGTGGAAGCAGCGGGGGAAGTGGAGCATCAGTGGCAGCAGGAGAGACCGTTCTATCGCTTGGAAGTGATACGGGGGGAAGTATCCGCTGTCCGGCGAGCTTCTGCGGAGTTGTGGGGTTGAAGCCCACATATGGCCTTGTCTCAAGATATGGCCTTATCCCCTACGCAAACTCCCTCGAACAGATAGGACCGATGGCTTCGTGCATTGAAGATCTTGCTCTGCTTCTTGAAGTAATTGCGGGCAGGGATGAAAGAGATTCGACAAATGCAGGAAAGAGCTTTACCTTTGTACCAGAATTCAAAAAATTCAGAATTGGTGTAATCAGAGAGATGAGCGGAAACGATGATGTGATGGGCAAATTTGAGGAGGCCGTTGAAGCGGTCAGGAGCCTGGGCTGTGAGGTCAAAGAGGTCTCTATGCCCTCTTTCAAGTACGCTCTTGCAGCTTATTATATCATAGCAATGGGTGAGGCCTCATCAAATCTCGCAAGGTACGATGGCGTCAGGTACGGTTACTCTCTACCCCAACTTGACTCATGGACAAGATACTTCTCAAGAGTAAGAGCTGAGGGCTTTGGCAGTGAAGTCAAGAGGAGGATAATGCTCGGCAGCTATGCTCTATCGGCAGGCTACTATGGAAAGTACTATCTCAAAGCTCTGAAGGTCAGAACCCTCATAAAGAATGGTTTTCAGAAAGCTCTTAGAGATTTCGATCTGCTTGTATCTCCAACAATGCCTTCTCTGCCATTTAAAATCGGAGAACTCGCAGATCCATTAACGATGTACAAGATGGATGTCAACACGGTTCCGATTAACCTCGCTGGATTGCCTGCACTTTCAATACCCGTAGGGTTTGTCAAAGATTTGCCCGTGGGGATGCAGGTTATAGGAGACTACTTCGCTGAGAACAAGATTCTGTCCTTTGCACTGGAGCTCGAAAAAGTGTACGGAGTGTGATATGCTATCTCTTTGCAATCAGAAAAACCATTAACTCCTGAGACTACTTTACTGTATGGTATCCAGAAAAGTTCCCTACCTTGGTAGGGTTTACCGGAATATTCTTGCAATAAAGAAGTATAACTTCAAAAAGTTTTACGAAGACGTCTCCAGCGCTGAATGCATAATCCCTGTAGGCGAAGGACGTTCTAAGTGTGCTCTCCACATAGGCCTCGGAAAGATAAACAGGGATGTTAAGACTCCCGACAGTATTGACTTTCCCGGAAGGAACATGTATGAAGCTGCAGAAGCTCTCGAAAAGAGATACAACCGGGTATCACTTCTGGTGAATTCTGGAAGCGGAGAAACAACAACGCCGAAGAGGATAGTTCAGGAGCTATCGGAATACATCGAAAGAACAGGGAGCGAAACATTCACAGTAGATGCCATACTTTCAAACCCGGAATCCACAATAGGCAGAGTCGTGAAAAAGGGCTACGGTGCCATGGTGGAGCTGAAAGGCAGGGGGAAGGAGCCAAAGACGGCTGAAGAATACATGAAGCAGGGTATAATGAATGATATTTACGAGCTTGGAAGTCTGTATCTCATCCAGAGAGTAAAGCAGGCAGTAAACGCTAAAAAGAACTACAGAGCTGCTTTTAAGGGAGTTGAAGAAGAGTTAAAGCAGATAGGGGGTTTCGTCGATGAGTTTGTGGAATCAGATGCCTACTGGAGTCTTGTTGAAGCGATGGAGAAGAGGAGTCATGTAATAGTTGGCGGTCTTGGTATTGCAAAAACCGTTGCTCTGATGACTGTGATAAGACTGCAGCACATAAAGAGGGCAATAGGTGATGAAGCATACCTGACGGGTGCTCTTGCTCCACGCCCGAGAGCCGGAGATGTAATGCTCCTGGTTTCATGGAGCGGGGAAACAGAGTCCTTAGTGAGCTGGTGTAAGGAGGCAGAGGATTTTGGAGCTGAGGTTTACTCAATCGTTGGAAAAGATTCAACGCTGTCCAACACAACAAAAAGTTTTATTCTGAGCAGTAACGTGGATTGCTTTTATTGCTATGCCGCATTTGTACTGAGTCCCCTGCCTCTCAGCCTTGTTGAAAAGCTTGCCTCAAGAGGATTGAGGCTTCCAGAGTACATAATGAGCTGGTACCACAGCGTGACTCAATAGGTTTTTATTTCCAAAAATTCAAAGAATGACATGCGCCTGCCGATAATCGTTCTATCTGCTCTGCTGGTAATCACCGTCTCTGGCTGTCTTGGTCAGATAAATGAGAAAACAACCCCTGTAGAGAAAAAGGCAGAAGTAAAGGTGTTTTTCTACTTCAGTCCGAACTGCCCGAACTGCGCCAAGATAGAACCATATATGTACTTCATAAAGAGCAAAGTTAAACAGGTTGATTTTGACTTCTGCGATATATCAAACTCCTCAACATGCACAAACGAGAGCTTATGGGTTGCAAGACACATAGGCCTCATAGGCGTTCCAACTGCAGTTTTTATGTACAAGAACAACGTTACAGTTCTTGTAGGATGGAGAGATGTTGGAAAACTCGGCAGTTACTTCGCCAGAGCCGGGATTGGTGTTCCGGATATAAGCTATGGAAATGAAAGCTATAACGTGCAGGAGTGTATAGAGTGCCACAACGAGAAGGGAATTTCTCCCCCATCTACGTACAACTGTACCTACTGCTGCCACACCCCGTAGATTTTACTTTTGGCACTTTTCAGCTATGCTCTTTCCTCATACCGGCAGATTGTAAAAACATGGTAATGGCAAAGCTTATACTATTAATTAATCATGCATTCTTCGTGAATACCGTAACATACTCCCGGAATGTGTTCATCCCACTAACAAACGCCTGCAGAAATAAGTGCTATTACTGCGGATTTCGATCGTCCAACCCCAAAATCATGGAAATAAATGAGGCCAGACAGCTCATGCGCTCTGCAGATGGTGCAAGTGAGGTCCTGCTCACTTTTGGCGAAAAACCTGACATACATGAGAAGATAAGGGAGAAACTGAAGAAAATGGGCTACTCACAATTTATAGATTACCTGCTGGACGTCTGCAGGCTTGCAATTTCAATGGGATTCCTGCCCCACACAAATGCTGGTGTGCTGAGTAGAGCTGAACTCAGAATGCTAAAGCGTTACAATGCAAGTATGGGCCTCATGTTAGAGCAGGCTGTGGAGCTTGAATGCCATTCTGAAAGCCCTGGAAAGAGACCCGAGATCAGGATTAAGACCATAAAGGATGCAGGAAAGCTCAGGATTCCTTTCACAACCGGCATTCTGATCGGGATTGGTGAAAAAAGAGAGGACAGAATTTACAGTCTTGAGGTTATTGCTGACATTCACAAAAATTACGATCATGTTCAGGAGGTTATAATCCAGAATTTCAGTCCAAAGAAGGGGACAAAAATGGAGAGTCATCCCCCACCTTCAATTCAGGATATGCTCGATACTGTCAGGATGGCAAGAGAAATACTGCCCGATGATGTAACGATACAGATTCCACCAAATCTCGTGGAGGATGTTTATCCATTTCTGAAAGCCGGTGCAAGAGACATAGGCGGGATATCAGATACAACCCCAGATTTTGTCAATCCCGATCATCCATGGCCCGAGCTGGTTAAAATAGAGAGGTGTTTAAGGGGCGAATTCAGGCTTAGAGAGAGGTTGCCCATCTATCCAAAATACGTAAAGCTCGGGTGGTACAGTAGTGAGATTGCAGTGGTTTTGCAACGTCTTTCCGATAGAGAGGGATACAGATGCAGGAACTGAACCTGCTTAAGAACCCGTTTGAAACTTTTAGAGTTGCAGACGAATTGAGAAGAGAGGCCGTGGGCGATAGCGTCACCTTTGTTGTCAACAGAAACATAAACTTCACTGATATCTGTGTTAACAGATGTCGTTTCTGCTCTTTCAGGAATAAAAGAAAATACCTGCTCTCTCTCGAAGAAATCAGGAAGAAGGTGAAAGAGGCTGTGGATTATGGCTGTACAGAAGTCTGCATTCAGGGCGGGCTCTACCCCGAAGCAGACCTGAATTTTTACCTCTCAATACTCGATGCAGTCAGAGAAGTCTCGAAAAAGATACACATTCACGCTTTTTCACCAATGGAGATTCTCCATGCTTCTATAAACAGCAGAATGCACGTAGAAGATGTCCTGAAAGAGTTGAAAGCTGCAGGGCTGAACTCCATACCCGGAACGGCTGCTGAAATACTCGACGATGAGATACGAAGAAAGATATGTCCCGAAAAACTCACAACGTCTCAGTGGGTTGGTATAATAAAAATGGCCCACAGATTGGGAGTGCCGACCACTGCAACAATGATGTATGGACACATCGAGGGATGGGAGCACAGAATAAAACACATTCTCCTTATCCGGCAAATCCAAGAGGAGACCGGTGGCTTCACCGAATTCATACCCCTGCCATTTATGTGGAAAAACAACGATCTCGGTAGAATTGCAAAAGGAAGCTCTGGCTTCGATGATTTACTTGTTACTGCAGTGTCAAGAATACTTCTCCATCCCTTAATAAAAAACATCCAAGCTTCATGGGTAAAGCTCGGAATAAAGCTTGCACAGGCAATGCTGTATGTTGGAGCAAACGATATAGGTGGGACACTCATGGAGGAGAACATTTCGAGGGCTGCAGGTTCAACATCAGGAGAGTTTCTGAGAGTTGAGGAACTTAAAGAACTTATAAGGAGGGCTGGAAGAGTTCCAAGGCAGAGGGATACTCTTTACAATATTCTGGACTGAGATTTTACAAAAATAGAAATAAAAAATCAGATATTACTTATACTTATTCAGAAGTAAATTCTACCTCCTCGCTCCCCTCAAAGCTATATAAATGAGAATCCAGCCAAAAACTACGAAAAGTGCACCAGTGCAAACAATCAAAAGCGCCAAGCCTTTATCCTTTATCGACAAAAATATTCCCGCAGATATCGTTAAATAACCGATCGTCTTTATTCCAATACCAATAAACAACCTCTTGAATACATTTACGAGTTCGGGGTCAAACCTTGAAATCCATATCCTTGCCACAACAAGTGTTTAATCAACAATAAAGTAAAAATATCGAATGAGAACTGAACCTGAAAACAACGCCAGGTTCAAAAGTTCTTTAGCTCTGCCAACTTCTCTCTAAATCAATCAGCAGGTAAGAACTATCATAAATTATATGTTTAAAGTGGATATGTCTAAGGTGAACTTCAAAAAAATAGATTTTACAACTGGCAGCATTCCCAAGAACATAATTCTGAATACAATTCCACTTTGGATAAGCAGTGCTTTCTATGTAGGATTCAATCCATGGGAATTGTATTTGGTCGGAAAATTGGGTTCAGAAGCTATTGCCGCTTTAACCATTGGTGGAACTGGAGTAATGCTTTTTTGGGTTGTGATGATTGGACTCTCAAATGCCTCCATTGCCATGGTTGGAAATTTAGCTGGCAAGGGAGACATAAGAGGCGCATCTAAGCTTGCAAAGGAGATTATGGGCCTAACATTTCTCATTTCACTAATTTTAGCAATAATCGGTTACCTTGTTTCTCCCTGGCTTATGAGCATCTTAGGAGCTGAAGTTGAAGTTTTAAGACTGGCAATTCCTTACATGAGAATCTGCATGCTTGGTGCAACAATTGCCTTTCCTGTCTATGTAATCAATGGTATCCTGCGTGGAACAGGGGAGATGAAGTTATCGATGATTATTGTTTGTGGTGCGATAACAATTAATGCGATCTTGCTTCCTCCCTTTATTTTTGGATTTGGATTGGGTTTAAATGGAGCTGCTTTAGCTTATGTGGTTGCGGATGGAACGGGTACATTAGCAGGAATCTGGGTTTTAAGCAGGGGAAAGTCAACAATAAAAATTGATCTGAGGATTGAAAAATTTCTAAGACTGATAACAATTAAAGAAGTTCTGAGATTTGTTAGCCTTAATAGCTTTGAGCTCTTTGCTATAAGCGTTGTTGAGTTAGTGATGATGAGTTTGGTTGGTATATTTGGAACCTATGCCTTGGCTGCATACGGGATTGGTAGAAGGATGTTGATGATGGTCTCATTGCTTGGATTTGATTTGGCAATAACAACTTCTGTAATTGTTGCCAACAACTTGGGAGCTAAAAAGGTTAAGAGGGCTGAGCTAAGTGCGTGGATTGCTTCTGCATTTAACATCTTAATCATGGGATCGGCAGCAATAATTCTTTTTGTCTTAGCTGAGCGAACAATTGCCATCTTCGATCCAAATCCAGAAGTGATTGAAGTTGGGGCAGGATACTTAAGAATAACTACCCCCGGCTGGGTATTTTTGGCAATGTGGATTATTTTAAGAAGAGCCCTTATCGGAGCAAGAGATGTTATAAGCCCTCTGTTAATCTCCCTTTTCACTTTGGGAGTTCAGATCTTTCTGGCTTATTCGCTTAAAAGTTTGGGTATAAACGGAGTTTGGTGGGCAATATTTACTGCCAATGTTTTGCAAGGCCTGATCTCATCTGCTTGGTTTTACACTGGAAGGTGGAAGATAAGAAGCACATAAATTACTACGAAAAATTATATTAAAACCAACAAACATCAGGGCAAGAAAACCTGAAAAAGAAGTCGTTAGATGGCTTTCACCAGAGGAATTGAATAGAGACCACAGAAAGCCTGAGAACGCCAGAGAAGAGTTTAAAAAACTTGAAGACTACAACTCTCACGAAGACTGTATCATTGGATTTCTGGATGAAAGCTCGCCCCAGCTCAACGCAAACACTCAGAGACTGTGGTCATTCAGCAAGCCAGTCGTAAAAAAGAGCACAAGGCTTAGAGCTAATACCTTTTTATGCAATAAACGGGAACAGCGTAGCTGATTTCAGGGAGAGTTCAAAAAAGGAAGATGTATGTGAGTTCCTGGAGAAAATAAGGGAGCAAATCCTGATAAGCTGACAGTAATTCTCGATAACTTCACCGGGCAAATAAACAACGCTGATAAAAACTCTGGATGAGCTGAAAAATGTAATTAGAGAGCCTTTAACAGGTTTAGTAAGAGTTTGAGTTTCGCAAAGAAGTAGATTGGTGAATTCTTAATTAGTTTTTGTTATGTCCAACACTATAACTTGCACCAACTCTTACAATTTTACTTTTACCATAATAATGGTATTTTATAATTTTATTTAATGGAGTCTTAAACTGGAAACAGTAAGATTTATAAGTTCCATATCTTGCATTGGAGCATGCGAAGGGGAAAGCTGGAAATAATCGCATCAATACTTGAAGCCGTAGAGAGAGGAGGAAGCAAGACGAGGATCCAGTACAACTCTTATCTGAACTATAAGAGCT
>JARQZL010000143.1 GCA_029984855.1 Archaeoglobales archaeon
GCTTATTGATGCTTTGAAAAGCCTTAATTTAGAATTTGAGCATCAGACCTTTCGGAGAGAGAAGTAAGGTTGAATCAGTGTTTTCTTCGCTAAAGCAGAGAATCAAGATATTCTTTTGCTCAATTAGCTGTTTAAATCCCGTAAGGAATTGGAATATGTTCTGTAAGCTGTTCATGCTTTACTACAACCGGTTGAGGTGGTGTTTGTGTTAAGTGGACATGTTCAAATTAGTATTACGTAAAACTTATATTTAACATTTACAGATATAGAGGCAGGATGAATTTGCCAGAACATGCAGAGAAGACATCCGGTTCAGGAATTGTTGCTGTTGACGTTTTTTGCGGTGCTGGAGGTCTCTCGCTCGGTTTCGAGCTTGCCGGGATTGACGTTGTTCTAGGTATTGATTCCGATCCCAAATGTATTTCAACGTACAGTCAAAATCTTAAAAACGGTGTGGTAAAAGAGGTAACCAAAATCAGGGACATCCAAAATTTTGTTTCAAAATACTCTGAATCTGACAAAATCGACATAGTCATCGGTGGTCCTCCATGTCAGACATTTAGTCCAGTAGGGAGAATTAAACTCAGAAGTCTCGGCAAAGACCCCGATCGTGACAGTAGAACCGAACTGTGGAAATATTTTTTAAAATTTGTAAAAGAACTCTCCCCCGAATTTTTCGTAATGGAGAATGTACCGGGAATGGCAAACACTGTCTACAACGGAGAGTATCTCCCTGATCACATTGTTTCAATAGCACGTGAAATGGGTTACAACGCTGAATGGCGAATTCTCAACGCATCAGATTTCGGCGTTCCTCAAAAGAGAAAAAGATTGTTTATCATAGGTAGAAAAGGGGATAGAGCGATATACTGGCCTGAAAAAAAGATTAAAAATCCAGTCACCGTCTGGGAAGCAATCTCGGATTTGCCCAAAGTTCCGCATGGGTTTAGAGAGAACGTGATTGAGTACAGCTTCGACGGAAAACTTACACCCTATCAGAAATTTATGAGGCAGGGTGCAGAGGATGTGGTTTACAACCATATAACCAGATGGCATAATGAGGATGATTTGAAAGCATTCTCACTACTTCCAGAAGGTGGGAAGTATATCGATCTTCCCGCTGAGCTTAAAAGATACAGAGACGATATATTCAAGGACAGGTACAGAAAACTTATTCGAAACCAGCCTTCATGGACGATTGATGCACATATATCAAAGGATTCCTACAGATACATATATCCATCCAAAAAAGGTGGACCGGGTCCTCACAGAACAATTTCTGTAAGAGAGGCTGCAAGGTTGCAAAGTTTTCCGGATACATTCATCTTTCCCCCTGCACTTACCCATGCTTTCAGACAGATAGGAAATTCTGTTCCACCTCTCCTTGCAAAAGCTGTGGCTTCAGCAATACTCAGGAGCTGGTGAGGTGATATGGAGTGGTAATACCACACAGGATTGCCGAAGAGTTTAGGCAAAATTTACTAAATTGGGGGAGAAACAATCTCATAAATTACCCTTGGAGGAAAAACAGAACACCGTATCGTGTCTTGGTAGCCGAAATCCTCTTGCATCGTACTCGTGCAGAACAGGTAGTCCCGCTTTACAATAGTCTGCTATCCAAATGTCCGAATATTTTCTCTCTTGCAGCAATGGACATTGAGGAACTCCGCAGATTGCTAAGATCTGCAGGATTGAGATGGAGAGTGGACTTGATGCACAGAATGGCAAGGATGATTGTTGATGAATATGGTGGAAGGATACCCGAAAGAAAAGAAGATCTGATGGAGCTCCCCGGAGTGAGTGAATACATTGCATCTGCTGTGATGTGTTTTGCATATGGCCATCCAGAACCTCTCCTTGACACAAACACAGTTAGAATTGCAGGACGGGTGTTTGATATTGAAATTAAAGACTCATCCCGCAGAAGCAAAAAAATGAGAGAACTTATGAGAAGTCTGCTGGATATAGAAAAACCGGATATATTCAACTATGCAATGATTGATTTTGGAAAAAAGGTTTGCCGAAAGAGAGATCCAGATTGTATCATTTGTCCGTTGCAGATATGCAGTTACAGGAGAAGATTTGCCGGTACCTTAGTAAAAAAGTAGGTGGGTTTATGAGAAGAGTATTGATAGAGGAGTTGATAAAAGAGATTCTTGGGCCCAGAAATGGGCCAGAAGAAGTGATGTGCTGGAACCCGTACAAAGAATATCTGACTGGCGTGATAGAACCCATGAGCTGCAAGAAAAAAATTGTTCCAGATCCGGATTCCGAGGACTTGACACTTTATGGGGAAAATTTTGTTTCTGAAGACGATACAGGAGAAGAGGGTGCCCCAGTAAATGCACCAACTGAACTCGACCCCAAAACCAAACCGAAATCATTTGGAATATCCTTTCTGATGAGGGGTGCTGAACCTGAACTCAGCATCTGTGTAACTTGGGCCAGATATAAAAAATTGAAGGACGAGAACAGAAGCATCTGGAAAAGAATTCCAAACAGAGCGATTATCAGTTCTCGTCTTGAAAGAGACTTTGAGAAGTTTATAGTGTATGAGGGAGAGGACGGCAAGATATTTCTTTGCATCAGAAGAATAAGACGGGATCATCAACTTCAGAATGTGGTAGTCACCCTCATAAACGATCTGAGGCCGGAAAACTGTTATGAGGAGGAAATTACTGAAGCATGTATTTTCCAGCCATCGATCAGAGTAAAACTTCGCGGTGCTGTACTTGCACAGCCCGAGGCTGGAGATGACCTGATGCTGTTCCTTTACAGGAACAGGCCTGTGCTTGCACGAGGTTACATGTGTTCAGCAATATGGAGGGGTGTCGATTACCAAGAGTATTTTGAAAAAAGTGTTTTATGGCCTGATGGGATTTATTTTGAAGAATGCGCTGAATTCTTTGACTGCGACGTTAGAAGTGAGTTCTTACCCCTATACCCCACACCGGCACCGAATTTTAAGTGGGACGAAGAAATGGAGAGAGAGTTCGGAAGATCACCAGTATTTTCTGCATCCAGATTATCAGAGATGTGGGACGTCAATGAGATTGATGACTTTCTAGGTCCATTTGTTGAGGCATACACCAAATGGATCGAAAAAAATGAGAGGAGGATCAATTCTGAACCTCTTCCAGAGAATCTTAAAAACATGGGGCTCAAATTGATAGAAAATCAGAAAGAACTGCTCAAACGAATAAAAAAAGGAATTGAATTACTTAAAAATGACAAGGAGGTAAGATACGCGTTCTGCTTTGCCAACAAAGCGGTCTGGCTTCAACACAAATGGAAAGGGCGTGAGGAGTTTGAGTGGTGGCCCTTTCAGCTCGCGTTCATACTGATGGTTCTTGAATCACTTGCAAATCCAAACTCTGCAGACAGGGAAAAGACCGATCTTCTGTGGATACCCACAGGTGGTGGAAAGACTGAGGCCTATCTTGCACTCATGGCGTTTATAATGGCTCTCAGGAGAATCAGAGCCAGACTGGGAAATAGTTCCGAGAATACGGGTGGAGGAACGGCTGTCATAACAAGATACACCCTTCGTCTTCTAACAATTCAGCAGTTCAGAAGAATACTTCGAATGATCACAGCAGCAGAATTTTTAAGGGTGATGATGACCGAAAAAGGTCGTGGATGGAGACCCAAGAAATGTGAAATAAGCGAGGACTTTATTCTGGGCTCCATGAGGTTTTCTGTAGGTCTCTGGGTGGGTGGTGCGGTAACCCCAAATCATTTACGGAGAAAGGGCTATGCCATTGATGCGCTAATGGGAAAAGATGCAGAGGGTGAACCCGCACAGGTTATCAGGTGTCCTGTTTGTGGAGCATATCTTTCCGTACCCAGCAGCGGGTTACCGGCAAACGAGAAACTTTACCTGCTCATTAGATCAAACAAAACAGAGGAAGAAATACTGTCCATCATTCGGAACTACGCATCTGTCAGGAATTCTGCAATATTCCACAATGGAGGTAATCTTTTCACACTGGAAATGGAATTTGATGCAAAAATGACTGAAAAAGAGATAGACAGGACTTGGCAAGAATTGAATGAAAGAATATCAGCAGAACTCTTACCATTCAGGGCTTCAAGACCGGGATATTTTGGATGCAGAAGTGAGGCTGGCAGAAGATCGAGAGTTCCCCGAGATTTTGAGATTTACTGCCCCAATCCAAACTGCAAACTTAACACTGAAGTCGATTATGTGGAGGGAGTCCCGCTCAATCCTGAAGAAAATAGTGATAGACTTCCTGACGGACTTGTGAAAAGAGAGCATGAACATCCGTTTTCAGGTTCCAGAATACCCATCCCGGCTTTTACGGTTGATGAGCAGATATATCACAGGTGTCCGACGATAATTGTCTCAACTGCAGATAAAATTGCACGTATGGCTTTTGAACCGCGGAGCGCATCCATACATGGTATTGTTCAAAAATACAATGCCTACTATGGATACTATCGCAAAAACCTTCTGCCTGATGACACTACCTGTTTGGCTGCAGATGAATCCAACTCGATTGAAGTGTCTCCATTTCCACCACCTGAACTCATTGTTCAGGATGAACTCCACCTGATAGAGGGACCACTTGGTAGCTTGTTCGGCCTCTATGAGACCGCTGTTGAAGGACTTCAGAGTACTTCTGGGGTAAAGCCAAAATACATAGCATCAACAGCAACAATAAAAGATGCGGAAGTGCAGATCAAACAGCTGTTTGCAGGAGACCTCTTCCAGTTTCCCGCATATGGTACTGACATTGAAGACAGCTTTTTTGTAAGATACCCCAGCTGGGATACTGGATGGAACGAGAACAGGCCCGGAAGGGTTTACATGGGTATCTACTGTCCTGGCATGGGACCGCTCACTCCACAGATTAGAATATGGGCCAGACTCCTGAAAACATGCCATGACCACAGGGATGACCCCACGATCAGATATTTCTGGACCATAGTGGGGTATTTCAATGCCATCAGAGAACTTGGGGGAGGAAGGGCTCTCTACAGAGAAGACACAGTTGAAAGACTGAAACAGATATCACAGGACCGGATGCGACCGCTTGATCCGGAAAATGTCGTGGAACTCTCAAGCAGAATACCATCAACCGAAATTCCGGTCATACTTGACGAGCTTGAAGAAGGAGGGAGAAGAGATATTTCGGAAAATCCCGATGCAATCTTCACAACATCGATGTTCGGAACGGGAGTTGATGTTCCCCATCTATCGCTGATGATTGTAAACGGACAGCCAAAAACAACCTCTCAGTACGTTCAGGCTACAGGAAGAGTTGGGAGAGATCACGGAGCTCTTGTCGTAACATTTCTGAGAGCCGGAAGACCCAGAGATCTCAGCCATTATGAGATGTTCACAGGTTACCATCACAGAATTCATCTGGAGGTTGAACCATCATCGGTCTCACCCTTTTCAAAGGGGTGTCTGTCCAGAGCCTCAGGACCCGTTCTTGTATCATTCCTCAGAAATCTTCCCGATCCAAAAGTGAACTGGTTTGGCGAAGATGGCAAGGTAATTCTTAAAGCTGAAACAGAGGATGATATTGCCAAGTTCATTGACTACGTGTTCAGTAGAGTCAGAAGGATCGTACCCGGTAATCACATCGTAAATGGGGTTGTAACCTATTTCAGATCTCAGGTGGACAGATGGAAATACGTGGCAGCAAAAATCAGGGGTGAGCTCAAATTTGTGGAATATCCATATCAAATGCCGCAGGTCAGCGTTGTGCTTGGGGATCCTCTTCACGAGAATTCGCCTTCAGTAGAGGTTGTTTACAGAAACGCTCCTCAGTCTCTCAGAGAGGTTGAGGAAACCACGGGATTTGAGGTGTAGAGTATGACGAGAGAAACCCAGCACATCAGAAGATCACAGTTTGTTCTCACATACGGACCTGGAGCACTGATCGAGAGTAAGAATGGGCCAAGACTGATACCCTCTTTAGAACATGGATTGGGATGTCGTTTCAACCTGAGAACCTTTGAAAGGTATGAGATTACAGATAGCAGGCTCAGAATAGTCATCAAAAACCTAACGGGGAAGGATGCCAGAATTTTTTCACTTCCAACAAACGCCAGTGAGGGAAGATCCAACACTGAAGGAATATACCACACCTATGTGTTTCCAACGTGGAAAATATGTTACGGGAGAAAGGGCAGACATCCCGACGATACACCGGTTCTTCACAACCGTGAGAGATGTCCGATATGTGGACCAAATGACGATTCCTCCGCAGTTAGGTTTGTAGCTGCCTGCATCAATGGTCATCTGGATGAGGTTGACTGGGACTATGCCGTTCATCGAGGTAGGGAGTGCAGACCACGGTATTATCTGTGGAGAGCTGAAGGTAGCTCTCTC
Source organism: Archaeoglobales archaeon (assembly GCA_029984855.1). Classification (GTDB taxonomy): domain Archaea; phylum Halobacteriota; class Archaeoglobi; order Archaeoglobales; family Archaeoglobaceae; genus Archaeoglobus_C. Next base: position 6,365 of record JARQZL010000143.1, read on the forward strand.
TCAGACCTTGTTGTGATGTGTCCTGATTGCAAAAGACAGACGACCATGAAGGAAATCTACAAAATAAATTTCAGATGCTCTGGGAGACGTCCTGAAAAGGAACATCCAAGACACTCATCCTCCGGACCATCACTGACCGAACCGCGAAGATATTACAACTGTGATAGACATATGAAAGTTCTGCAGAGACAGTCAACCTCCCTACGTCTTCCGGTTACAGTAACGCTTCTCACAATTCCTGAATACGACAGTGCTGTTTCAAACATCCTCCAGAAAACCGATGTAGCAGCATCAATAAAGACAATTAAGACACTCACTCAACCCGGAAGTGGCACCGAAGATGATACCGTCATCATGGCAATTCGCAAGGCTCTTGCTTCAATTGGTGTTCCTGAGGATTCGATTGATGAAATTGAGAGATATATCAAAACAAACGGGGTGTCAAAATTCTTCGAGTTCTTCGAACAGCTTCACAGCGAGGACAGAAGCTTTCTTGACTTCATGTATGAAGAAATTGAATCTCTTTTACTCGGACCCAGAACAACATATAATTTCAGCATGGGGCCACCTGTGAGGATAAGATCTGAACGGAGAGAGATTGTTCCAGACATGGTGGTATATCCGGTTGACATCCTCAGAACAGTTACAGCTCAAACTGGTTTTTACAGACTGCCGTATCTACCCGAAAATGTCGCGGCAATCACTCCGGTTTCCTCGGGGACATATCTTGAGGGCGAGACGTGGTATCCGGGCTTTGAAGGACAGGGAGAAGGTGTTTTTATAACCTTCGCAGCAGATCCGCCCGACCTCTCAAATTACCGGGCCTTTAACGAGTGGAAAGAACCCATGCCGGAAGCAGAATTTGTCCAGACGATGTGGGGTGATGTTGTTAAGAATCCTCTTTTTGTCTGGTTGCACACCCTCTCACATGCACTGATTCTCACGCTATCCCTCCATGCTGGTTACTCATCGGCATCCCTGAGAGAAAGAATTTACATCAACCGGAATGCCTCCACAGGAGGTATTCTCATTTACACCACATCTCCTGGAGAGGACGGAAGCATGGGTGGTCTGACAGGTTCTGTTAAGGTGTTTCAGGAGATTTTAAGAGGGGCGCTTGAGAGGTTAGAGCTATGTTCCAATGATCCTCTCTGTCTTGATGTGAGAAAAACTCCTGAAAGAGTGAATGGATCTGCCTGTCACAGTTGTTTACTGATTTCAGAAACGTCCTGTGAACACAGAAACATGTGGCTGGACAGGCATGTAATTCTCGGTGATTGATAAAATGAGTGACTTTATAATAATCACAACCGGTGAAAAATGGGTTGGATACGGATTCAGATCGTTTCATTCGGTTGTAAGCGAGATGATCAGATCTGCTGAAAGAGAAATTGTTATGACAGTTTACATCATGTCCGACATCTCAGTGGCTGAGAGTCTGAAAAGAGCAATTGAGAAGGGAGTTTCAGTCGAGATTTTTGTGTATTCGCCTCAAGTTACAGTTAAACCAGAAATCCTTGAGAATCTCCTCAAAATGAAAAAAGAATTCAATAATCTCCTGATTCACAGCATTGAAGACAAAATTTTGCACGCCAAGGTTATTGTGGTGGACGGTAAAAGAGTACTGGTCGGATCGGCCAATCCGACCACGGGTGGGATGCTGAAAAACTACGAGCTTGGATTGCTTGTGAATAATGGAGAACTGGCACAGAACATTCTATTACTTCTGAGAAGGTTGTTAAAATGAGAGTGTACTACCATACCTGTCCAACATGCCCCCAGTGTCATGAACCACATGCAACGGGCAGTTCATCTCTTGAGGTACTGGAGGACTGCATTCACTGCCCTTCTTGCGATGCTTATTTTTACAGATATGTGGATCTTGTATCTTCTGGAAAATTCCCAAAAACGATCGAAACGGTAATCAATAGTGAAGGGCAAGAAGTTGTTAAGTATTTTGAAAATATCCCCCTTGTATGGAGGGTCAGTCTCAACCCAGTTGAAACAGAATATATCTCTTGGATTACTCAGGCTGAAAAGGGAGTTTACCTCGTAACATGGCCGTGGAAGGAAGTCAGATTTATACCGATTCTGGTAACTGAGTTTCTGATTACCAGACCGGCAAGTAAGGCTGTTGTTATTGGTGATGTTTCGAATGATGGCAACGATGGAATTATAGAATCTCCCGGTTTGGATGAATCCTTCAGAAATCTCGTTTTCATTGAATCACCGGAAACAGAATTTGGAGATCTGAAAACTGAAATTAACAGATTTGGCAGAAAAATGGTGTTCAAGAAGGTTAAGGTCGTCAACTGCACTATTAAGGAGGTAAAGGGGAAGAATCAGAGAGAATTTACTTGCAGTGAAACAATCAGGAAATGCAAAAACAATGCCATAAGAGATCTGGAAGAGCTATTTGGTGAGAATGCTGTAAGGATCGTGAAATGGAAAAAGCTGAAAACTCAAAACTGGAGAGAAGTAGTTCTGAATGATGATGGCCTATTTGATATTCGCATAGAAGAAAGAGAACAGTATTCGGCAAAAAATCTCAAATACAGGGGGCGATGGCTATGGGAGGTTCTGTTAAATTCTCAAAAAATAAAAAGACCCTCCAAGATTATCAGATATTCAACCGTGAGAAGCAAAGATGATTTGAGAAACCCGGATACCTCAAGACTTTTTTTCATATCTGCGGAAATCGATCCTATATATATCTCCAGAATAGCCCATTCAATTAAACCGGATCTTATCGTGATGCAGAATTGCGACGATTTCATTAAAGACATGGTTTTAAGAGGTCCGAAAAGCAGAAAATTTATCAATTTCCTGATTGACCCTCCTGAATCTGTCATTCTTATGTTCTCAACAAATCAAGAGGTTCGGTACCTTTACGGCATCAATTATCCAAGTGAATTCAGCATTCTGGAACTGGGTGTAATACCCCACACATGGGACTGCAAACCGGTGGTTGAGAAGGTTAAGACACTCAATACCGGCGACAGCATATACCCCTCCCCCGTTTCCTCAAACCTATCTGATCTTCCAAGTCACTCTGAGATTCCTGAAGTTGAATTTATTGAAATAAAAGTCATCAGCAGTTTGGAAGAGATTGTTAGGGGGTTAGAGAATGTTTTTCAGGGAGATATGGAAAGAGATATGATTAAATTTTTGCGCGACGTGTTAAAATCACCGCTACATCCGAGAAAAGTAAGAAGAAGGGGCAAATTCACCGGACACGTTATAACATTTGATTATGTCATGAATCAGATTTACACAATATGTGGTGAAGAGAGAACTAATGAGATCAGCTCCATCTTCAAGCAAGTTTACAAAACTGAACCGGAAACCGGCAATCCGATAATGAAAGAAGTGGTGGGAAAGGCAAAGGAAATTCTTGAAAACGAAAACTGTATACTTGTGGTGGTCGTTCACAGTCATGACATTGGCTTCACCCGAAAGATTCTCGAAACTCAGATTAACGGAGACCGTGACAGGCTTGAGGTGTGTTCTTGGATTGATCTCCCAGAAAGGCTAGGAAGCAAAAATGGAGATATCTGCTTGATAAGTACAATCACACCACCGTATTTTCTCGATCTAAGTGCCTTGAAGGTCAGGAAAATCACATTCATGGGTGGAAAGAGGTTCATTAAAATGGTTGAAAAGGTTGTAAGGAACAGGCTTGATGAGAACATGCGAAAACCACTTTACATTCTCTCAGAGAGTGAACCTGCACCACCTCTGCTTAAAGAGATACAGAAAGAACTGGACATAGGTTCCAATCAGGAAGTCGTGAGTTTCGCTGAAGAATTCATGTTTGAACTGGACAGAGATATCGAAGTGTCCACTCCACAGTACTGTTATTCTTCATATCCCCAAACACTTGAACCCGGTGAGAAGGCTCTGCTCGTTGTTGATCCTAACGGAAAAGGGGCGTTTATTCCACTTAATTCATCACTATTTGCTGTTTCGGAAAGTAAATTTTCAGAAATGAATGTCGGTGAACTCATTGAGAAAAACAAAATCTCCACTCTAACCAGCAAGGAGCTCATACTGGACAGGCATGGGGTTTATTTCACGTTCAGATCAGATTTTATCCGACTCATGATTGAATACGGAGAGAGGGCTGTATTCAGGAGAGGGCCATACATCTGGAACGGTTTTGCTGAACTTCTGAAAGATGCGCTCCGGTGGAATCTTTTGCTCAGGACAGCGGTTAAAGAGTATGCTGAAAAGATGAATATTCCACATAAGGAAGCGGAGAAAGAAATTGCAGAATATCTCGCATCTCTGAACCTGACGGCAAAAAATCCGGAATACATCAAAAAATGGTGGAGGGACTTTGAGATCGTTTCCACCAGAAAAGGTCCTGTTCAAATCTTCGAAATCGAGCATCCACGAGGTCACAAAGATCTTGAGAAAATCTATGCCGGACTCAGCGAACTCATACCTGATCTTGAAGTGAACCAAGAAGATGCAAGGAGATGTTATGCCGCCGCCATAACGATCCAGAATTTCAGAAGATTACTTGTGAAAGGAAAAATAAAAGATGTGTCTCCAGCACTCAGGGTACTATACAGAAAAATTGAGAAGGAGATAAAAAAGATAGTAGAGAACTCAGAGAAGTTCAGAGTAAGTCTTGTTTACACTGTGGAAATTTCAAGAGAGGTGTCTCCTTTCAGAGTTTTAGAGCATTTTGAAGATTACTGCAAGATCATAAATTGAAAAATTTTTAAAGATTTTCTGCTGTTTAACCAGTATTTCATGGTGAGTGGGGCTTGAACTTAATACCATCCTAGATTTGAGTCTTTATAGTTAGAGCCTCTTGGACATGTCCACATTAGCATAAAACTATAAATACCAAAAATCATGCATTAATATGCTAAAAGTAAAGGAAATTGTTAAGGAGTTGAAAGTCTTTGAAAGAAACAAAGTACCTCTTGAAATCAAAATACTTGGTATAGCAACCTACATCCAAACATCGTCGGTAAGAAGGACTGCCAGAATTCTATCTGAGCTTCATCCTGTCTCTAAAACATCAGTATGAAAGATAAAGAAATTTGAGGAGAAACTACCGATTACAACAGAGAGGAAGCAGAGAAATCTAATAGCAATAGATGAAACGGTTGTTAAAGCAAGGAAAAAGCGTTATTACGTTTATTCAGCCGTAGACGT
>JARQZL010000144.1 GCA_029984855.1 Archaeoglobales archaeon
CTCCTCTCTTTACGAGTTTCTCGTTGTACTCTTTCCAGTCTATTTTTGGCATAGGTTGGTTAGAGGTTTTATCTGGGTTTAATTTTTATTGTGTATTATTCTGAGTGGGTTTTGTTCGACAAGGCACCAGTTGAAGAACTTTCTATCATCTTCGTCGATCCAGTTTACGGGCTCTTCGAACTTGCCACGCTGAATCCTTCTTAGAATAGAATACACTCTGAACAAATTTCGGACTTCTAAAACTGCTATACCGCTCTTGCAAATGATTACGATTACTTCCCTCTCCTTATCAGACCATTTAAAGATCTTGTAGGCGAATGCAAACAGCTTGAACCCGTTAACATCTATAATCTCATTACTACTCTTAAGCTCGCTGTAGAAGTCTGCAATCAGTTTCATTGCCTTCTTAGCCCTTTCAGATCTCTTGATAGCCCTCTTAAGGTATTTCTCAGCAGCATCGAAACCTTCACTCTCCAGAATGTGTACAGCTCTCTCTGCTGAGGATTTTGGAGCTTTGTACTTTTCCTGTAGCTTTTTAACACTTTCATATAGCTCCTCACAACCATTGGGTGGGATTAGGAGCCCATTGCTAAGATTTATGCTGACACGATCCTTGAACGGATACGCTATACCGTTGAACCACAGAAAGAGCTTTTTATCATTGCCAAATCTTCTCAGCCTAGCTTTTGCTTCAAAATCGACTTCGAACTTCTTTCTAGCATAGTGTGACGCTTGAGCAAGTATTTCGTTCAATCTAAGGAGAGCACTCCTGTAAAAATAATTGCTGAAATAATCATCGCTCTCTCTAAGTATTAGCACGTTATCAGGTGTCAATTTGGCAAAAACATTGTCTCCCCAGTAAACGTATTTTGCAGTTCCATCAGCCTCAAAAATGACTTTTTCTACACCACTGCTAACCTCCTTATAGAACATGCACGAAATGAGGTCATAATACGGAATAAACGCCATCTAAACACCTCCTATTTTATTATCCTAAGGATAATCCTAAGGATAAACTTTATAAAACCCCACCTCTCGATAAAAATTGGGAGGGTGGTTTGATGCCTCGTGTGGCTCCTGGATGTCCTTTGCTTGATGAAGATTGAAGGAAAGAGCTTGGAGTGGACAAACCCCCATACAGGTGCAAGTATTGTGCACTAAGATATACAAGGGAAAAAGAGTGTCCTTGGTACAAAGGACTAAAAGACTCCTTTATGAGTCATTGATTTGGAAGAGGATGGATATATGATATGGGAGAAGGAGTTAACAGATTTAGGAGGTTCGAGAGCGTTAATACTGCCAACAGAGGTATTGACCTTCTGGAGACTATCAGGAAAATCCACGGAAAAAGTAAAAATGACATTTAAGGATGGAAAACTAATAGTAGAACCTGCAGGAAAAGTCACGACAATTCAAAGTGTCTCCAGACCGAAGCTAAAACTCCACGAGGCCATTTGCCTAGTTCTTTACTCTATTGGAGGGGGTTTAACTGCTGCACAGATTGCAGACGAAATCCGAAGAGGAAAACTGTACTGGATCTGGACAAGAGGAAATATTGGAAACTATCCAAAATCAAGCCAGATAAGAGCTAGAATTCGTAAGTACCCCGAGCTTTTCAGAAAAGAGAACGGAAAGTATTATTTAACAGACAAAGGTTTAAAGCTTGCTAAGGAGGTTAGAAAACGCCTATAAATAATCCGAACAATCACAAATATAAGATTTTATAGAAGGATATAACCCATAAATTTACTTTGAATATATATTTGTCAGGTATTCATCTTCTTCGACTATTTTTAAATTTTAAAGATTGATTAAATGAGGTTAGCCAGAAGTTCTACTTCTAAGCCCAGCTTGCTCAAAGCTTCTTCCAATCCTGAAACTTCTTCATAAGCTGAGAAAAATCCCATAACATCTACTGGAAATTCTAAGTAGGGAACATATGGGGCTACTGCAGCATCTTTCAGCTCATCTAAGTTTTTATACGATGCTGTGAACACGTATTTGCTGTTAAAATTTGCTACAAAAAAGAGAATCTCTTTGTTATTTTCAGCTATGCCGATAATCTTTTTCATTTCTTTGATAACTTTCATTCTCGTTATTTTTGCTCCCTGCTTTTCTAAATATTCAAGCCTTTTAACAAGCTCCTTCAAAACGTCGCTCTCGCTCCTGCACCAAGTCGTTCCCATAACAACACACCTCCAAAAAAGAAGATTCGATCAGAAACAGATCTCCTCTATCTAACCACCTTTAAAGTCTCAAAGAAGAAATAAAGTCAGATGAGCTCTGCAAGGGTGATAAGCCCTGTTACATTCGGTGCATAGCTTGCCAGAGCTTTCCACTCCCAGTCACTGAACGAGTCCTTTCTTGCCTCAACCCATCTTTCAATGATCTCTCTTAGCTCCTCATTCGTTATCTCGCAACCTTCTGCTGTTCCTACAGAATAACCCTTCTCAGCGTGGTGGATTAGTAGCCCCATCTCGCCAAATAGATTCTTCAGCCTTATTAGCCCTATAAGCCCCTCATCACCAGCCTTTTCTATCGTTGATTCTGGAATGCACGGATTCGGAAAAGCAACATCTTCGAGAGAGATGCAGCAATCGTCAACAGTCACTCCATACTTCCCCAGCCTGAGCCTGCCGTACTTCTTAACTATGCTTCTAAGTATTGGCTTTGCATCCTCCTCCAGCTCTTCAACCGTTTTGCCTCTTTCAACTCCAGCATACCTGCACGCTAGATTGGTTAGATCTTTTAGCAGGTTTGAGTGTCTAAGCACATCATATTCGTTGAATATTATGAATAGAAGCAGCTCCAGATCACTCCTGAATCTGCTTGAGCTGTATCTTGACAGGAACCACTTCACGAAATCTTCGACGGCAAAGAGTTCTTTAGCATACGCAGTATTCGTAACATCCAGAAGAGCGTAAACTTCCCCGACAATCTTTCTTACCACAGGGATAAGCGGGATGAGATCGCTTGGAGCTTCTACAAGAATGTAACCATTTTCTATTTGCTTGAGGGTTTTAACCGTATAGCCGTCTGTTACGAGCGTTGATTCTTTAACAAACTCCAGCCACTCGTCGTAGGTCATGACGAGATCCCCGAGTACCTCTTTTAGCTCCTTGTAGAGCTTCTTTGAACCAACAACGAGATATCCGTAGGGGAAACCACTCTCTGGCACGTCAGTCACCTTTTCAGCGTAGATTATCGGCTTGCCTTCCAATACTTTGTTAAGTAATTCTTCTTTAGTGTAATAGTGTGGCCCATCTCTTTCGAAATTGCCAATCCTGTATACTTTTAGTCTTTTTACGGTCTTCTCTTTACTCAGATTGACTTCCTTAACGCCATTTTTCTCCAAGAACTCTATGATTGCAGGATTGTCAACGTAGACTGCATGAATTCCAGCATCCTCTAGATCTAACTCCTTCTTCGAGTTCGGTCTCCTCCTCAAATAACCCGTCTTTCTCCCAGTCGCAGCTAAATAGATTACATCCTTGCAGAGAACTGTAATCCTCCTGCCGTTCCTCCTCGTTCCACCCCACACGCCGTATGCTGGTAATTCTGTCAAAAGGAGATCAACAGTCCTCTTCAAGCTTAGAAATCTTGGTATCTCTCTTTCTATTGCGTCATTGTATGATTCCCAGTAGCTGTGTATCCTGTTCAACGCCTTCTGCAGTTCTTCAAGCTGTTCGGAGGAGTACGATGACAGATCCTGAGCAGACATATGTAGGAACTTTGAGAAATCCCTTTTGAACAGGATTAGCCTGTACTTCAGCTCCATTAGGGTTGTAAAGTCTCTGTGCCCTTCTTTGAAATCATCTCTGTTCGGTGTAGGTACAGGTGTTCTAACTTTACGTCCAAGTATGTCCACTATTCGGCCATCCTCGACCTTTATCCTCAGGAAGAAGCCCTGCGGTGGAGAGTACATCAGCCTCTTTGCCAGAACATCTCCGAGGACTATTGCGTACTTATCATGTCTCCAGCTCCTCCAACTCTCGTGGGCTGGAACTGTTTTCAACACTCCAAGTTCGTAGATCTCGTTTTCCTCTAGCATCTCAATTTCATGATTGTGAACGCCTACGCTGAGTTCTATTCTGTCACCATCCTCTAAAACAGCAAGCAGTTCGATCGGAATTCTTGAAAAGTCAAAAAGCTCTTTTATCCCATCAACAAAGCTGTTTATTGTTTTAGAGCTAAGAGGTTCTTCAGGATATATCTCAAACCTTGTGCCATAATCTTCCTTGCCACTATCATCGATTATTTCAGCACCGTAAGAGGTTAAAATGGCTGAATAAGCCTCATCAGTTTCTCTTGATCTTGTCTTCATGATCATCTTGCCCTTCTCGCCGGTAAGCATCATGAAGGACTTAGCTCCCAAACCGAACATTCCCTGGACTCCACTAACATCTCTGTTTTCACTTCTACCAAACCACATGAAGACTTCCCTGAACGTTTTCTTGCTAATTCCAACGCCCTTATCCTCGATGACGATTCTGTCTGGATAGATCTCAACTCTAATCGGATCGTTTACATTGGCTTTAAACTGAGCTGCTATCGCATTTGCCACGTATTCTCTTATGCAGGCAAAGTTAGAGGAGTAGAACTTGCTCAAATACTCCTTAACCACATTCAGCTCAAAATTCCAAACTACCTTCTCACCCAAAATAACACCTCCTAAAAAGGATCTCAAATTTCTAAAAATCCAAAACAAATTCAGCAAGCTCTGCCTTACACAAAACCAAGCTAAATCCTCTCAGCAAGAATTAATTTAAGCAACTCGTCTTTATATGGGATGCTAGCTCCACTAATTGCCTCAATCACTGTCCTAATCTCAAAATCATCTGGATTTACAGTTTTTAGCTCATCTTCTCCAAAAACTGCATTTATGAACTGCTCAATATCTTCCTCATGGATAAAATACCCAGTTCTCCCATCGTATACGAATATTGTTCTGATCCCAGAAACTATGACAAAATTATCAACTACAGCATAGCCATTCTCTAGCGACTCCGCCACAGCTTTAATCAACCTTCCAGCTTTAAGCCATGCTTCAATATCCTTTACAAATCCCAAGAAATATTTTGAGTAGTTAATAGGATTTGCAAGTAGTACTATCTTTTCATCCTCCTCTTTAACTTCTGGAAACTCTGCCAGAACATTCCTAGCTAGATCAATCCCAACATTAAGTAGTTCAGAAACCTTGGTTGTAACATCAGCCCTCAAGTCTAAAGGTATCTCAGCCAAGTTAATAGATGCTGAATTCTCTTCAACATCTGAAATTATCTTGTAATCTTTTGTACCATTAATAAGGTCGAAGTAACTGTCTTTAACGTAAAATATCCTGATTCTTTCTCGCTCAAATGAATATACTAAACGACCTTTTCGTAATATTTCAATAAGCTTGCAAACTTTCAAATTTGCCCACCACCAATAACTCCATTTAATCCTTTAAAAGATTAAACGAGGAATTATAGAATACCAGCAAGGATGTCCATACTGAGATTCTCTACAGCTGGTTTTACAAGCTTAGCAATCTTTTCATGTTCAAGCGAACATCGTATCCCATCGATAACATCTTCTCTACCGTCAATAACTTCTTTCCTAAGCCTTTCAAGAGCTTCTTCCCTGTCAACTGGCTTAAAGGAATCTTTATAGTTCTTCCGGGAGTAATGGAAAAGTCTGATTTTACCCGCTGCTGTAAGCAGAAGGATTATCGTAGGTATTTCAGCGCTGTATTCTCCTCTGTATAAGCTTACGAGGAAGCTCTCTACTTCCTCCTTTAGCTCCTTATCCCACTCATCTGTGTTTGTCTGTGCTAGATTTGAACTCCCGCATTCGTAACATTCTATTTCGAAAGTGCTTTCCTCTTCTTCCCCATCATTTTCCCTTTCAGCGAAACCGTTGCACATGTACTTCTTTATAACTTTAGCATAAACTCCAAAAGTTAAACAATCCCAACAGAATAGAATCTCCATAAAAACCAGAAGTCTTTAACAATATCATCCACCCTGATCACTTTCCGAACGGGAAACTCTTATTAGTAGCAATAAATTAAGCCCTAAACGGTTATTTTATCTCCTTTAACCGTTCTACTGCCTTATCAAACTCTTCAATCAAATAATAAGCTTCGATTCCATACTTTTTGGCATTATTTGCCATAACCTTATCGTTTGTTATCAGAATTGAGTTTGTAAGTTTGGCAGTTGCTATGAAGTAAGCGTCAGCAGCTCTCGGATGAATTTTCAAGGCTACATCCTTTGCCGTTTCGAATATAACTGCCTCATCCAGCAGATTAATCTTTTCGAAAACGTTCGTAGGTATCATGTTCCCTACCAACCTCTTCATCATGCTGATGAACTCGACGACGAATAATTTAGGTGCATAAATCTCTATTCCCCTCTTTTCAATAACTTCAAAAGCTTTTTCAGCTAAATCACTTCTTACCTTGTTTTTTGGGATAAATAGATCCACCCAAACCGAAGTATCTACAACTATCATGCTCTATCTCTCATTTCAAGTAAAACCTGAAGCGGATCCTCCTTTATCTCCTCTAAATTTATCTTCTTTCTGAATTCTTTAACTATATCCAGTATACCGGATGGTTTTACAGCTTCAATCCTAATTCTCAGCTTTGTTTTTTCAGGCAAATCCACCTTTTCAAGAGGTTTAAATACGCCATCTTCGTATACGACTTCGATAACTTTTGCCATAACCTTAAATCACCCCAAATCTTCAAATACCTTTTGTTGAATTTAACGCTGAGCTGCACTAATTCTGATCACTTTCCCGAACGGGAAGTTCTTGCTCGGAGCACCATTCGGCAAGACGACCCAGATAGTTTTAATACTGGTCTTTTCTGGAAACGTTCCAAATCCATCTGTGAAGAAAATTATCAGCCTTTTTCTGTGCTTGACAGCATAATCAAAGACTGGTCTGAAATCTGTCCCTCCTCCACCTCTCAATCCGGTAATTTTCCTAACATCTGCAAAGCATCTTAACTCGATTTTATCGTGGATGTCTGCATCGACTGATAGAAGAGTTATCCTGAATGCTGGAAAGTTCCTTGCAATCCACTGGATTTCTGAGAGGAACTGGTTGAGCTCTTGCCCGGATATCGAACCGCTCGTATCAACGGCAACGAGTGCTTCTAGGTATCTGTCTTTAGCGATGCTTGGGAGGTGCACTCCTGTAGATAAACACCTCCTACTTGGCTTGAGGTACGTGTAATCCTGAGGGATCATTGGAAAAATCGAATCCCTGAGAACTTTTCTCCAATCAATCTTTGGCTTGAGCACAGCCTCTACATGCCTCTCAATCCCAGCCGGAACCTTTCCGACCATTTTTGCGTAATTGTATGCTTCGGCAATAATCTTGCCCCAGTCTTGAGATTTGCTATCTTTTTCTCCTCTTCCATTGTTTCCGTATTCGTGTATATCGAACGGCTTCTTGTCCGATGAGACTTCTATGATGTCCACGCAGTTGATCAGGTTACTGATATCGCTAATCAAATCTGACAGGCTACTCGAATCGCAATTGCTGCCATTTTGCTCTGAGCAATCACTGCAACTGGGGAGCAGTATCCTGACGTTACCGTTTCCACCGCCATTACCTCTTAGCTGTTCAAGAATCTCGAGGTATACTTCTTCTGACGACTTCTGTTCCGGATCCCAGATCTCTATAGGTATTTGAATCACTATCTCCTGTTTAATCCCGTTTACATTCACTATGCCTCTTATACTGAACTTGAACCGTGTTACAAACGTCCTTCCTACCTTCTCCGGATTCAGACCGGTATCATAAACGTCAAACCCGTTCGCTACAAGTATTGCATTAACCACAATATCGTTTGCGTAATCGTAAGCTTTCTTGTGAATTGGATTCGTTATTTCCAGAATTTCTTCTCTCTCAAAGTGTCTGAACGCAATGTGGCTAACCTCGTGGATAACATCTGCGAGAAGCTGATTATCAGATAATTTCTCAACGTATTTTGGATTATACCTGATTATACCCTTTGGATTGACGCTCATCGTCGGTATCTTATCGTTCTCGGTGAAGGTTAGATACATTGCAATGTAGCCGAAGAACGGATACTCCCTCATCAGCTTAATTTTAGCCTTGCTAATCCTCTCAGATGGAGTTAGCTTCCCAAATAGAGACATCTAAAAACCTCCTTAATTCATTAAATTATTAAAATAGGAAATTATAAAAGAAATCTAATGAGTTTTATAAGCTCCTTTGCCTCTGTTCCCCTGAACCTCTTAAGAGCATCTTTGAACGCTTCCTCTCCCATTACTTGTTTCATCGACATAAGCAGGAGGACCGCAAACTCCGGCGGGATCGCCACAGCAAACTTGAGCAGTTTGTTTGCCATCTTTTTATCACTTCTCAAGAGCTCAGGCAGGTTAACGACTGCGGAGTACTTTATGTCCATGCTCAGGCTGTCAAACCTCTCCGGATTTTCTAGGAGTTCTTTGAGGTCTATCGTCTCGCTGAGCTTCAGGAAAGCTTCGAATTGAGTTCCGGCAACCACGCCGCAAGCCATTGCAACGTACATTGCAGCCTTCTTTGCATCCCTCTCATTTGCAATGAGCCTGCTCGCAAATTCCCAGCCTCTTGGCGTTGGAAACGTTCTGTCTTCTGACATCTCCTTGAAGAGCATTGAGGGTTGCATTTTCAGAAATGCAATAATTCTCGAGTCAATTCCGTTTTCCTTTGCCCACTCAACCCATTCATCGATCGTTGGCGGTCTAAGAGTTGCGTGAACGAATCTTGTTCTCAGGGGAAGCGGCATGTCGAACGTATAAGCTTGGTCTTCTGTTAGATTGCCGGCAGCTATGATCGCAATACCATCGGCAACCTCAACCTCGCCAAGCCTTCTATCTAAAACAAGCTGGTAAGATGCGTTTTGGACGAGAGGCGGAGCGAGATTGAGTTCGTCAAGGAAAAGAATTCCTCTTATCTTTATTCCGAGTTCTTTCTCCCTCTCCTTGCTTATTGCCTTAAGCCAGTTCGGAGCGTACCACTTCGTTACTTTCTCTTCATCAACAAGCTTCGGCATGCCTATGAGATCGCTCGGCTCAACGTGTGAAAGCCTGATATCGATGAGGACAAATTCAGTCTCGGGATCGCTCCAGTTCGGCCATTCTACGTATTTCAATCCGTATTCCTCGGCAATTTCTTTAGCAGCTCTTCTCACGGACTGGGATTTTCCAACACCAGTCCTACCCCAAATGAATGTGCTCAACTTCTCCTCATACACCTTCTTAACAATCTCCACAAGCTCGGAATGATTTACAACCAAAACCTCGGACATAAAATCGCCTCCAACAATCAAAATCCAAAATGGGGATAGTTTCAGCTAACTGGAAGATTAAATTAGAGATATACCCAAAATTCAAAAATCAATCAGATTTTAGATCAAGTATTTCGGTTTTGAGAATTTCCCAGTTGATTTCTCCGTATTTCACGTACTGTCTAATAACTCTATATGCAAACGCTTTTAGCTCTGATTCAGACAATTCATACTTCTTTCCAGTCAAATAGAAGCTCCCAACATCCTCATAAGCTCTTTCAAGCCCCTTCTCCCAGATATTCCTGTCAAGTTCGTTTATGCGGAAAGAGTGCACTACTCTCCCCGTATCGTTGTCGAACAGCACGACCAAGATCTCCTTCGTCGCTGGTGAGATGCCGACAAAGACGGTAAGAGGGATTACGTCACCCTCTGGCTTCACCAATCCAATATCTGTTAAAACAAGTGTAGTGAGTTCGATGAATACGTCTTCAAACAGCCTCATTTTTGCTTCGATTTCGTTGTCTGTTCTATAGTACTGCTTTATCTTTTCAATAAACCGCGAATCCTGATGAGCTTCGAGCAGAGAGAACTGATGCCAACTGTCGAACACACTCCTTAGCAGCTCGTTGGGAAAATTTTGCCTTAACCTCTCCTTAAGCCTTTCAAGGATTTCTTTTCCTGAAATTTGCATAAATTTCACCTATTCTCTTTCTTCGTTCCCAGTCATTTAAAACGACTCCTGTGTTTAGAACGTATTTTCTGTTTTTATACTCATATGGAATCTCTACTAACCCACCTCGAGTAACGAGGTATATCTTTGTTCTTGTTTCATCTTTTTCCTTAACTACTCTTTTGATGTAGCTACCCTCAAGAACATCCACAACGAACTTCTTATCCACGAACCCGCTAACGTCGATCTTGTCAATCGTTTCCCTTGACAGCATCCAGGTTGGGATCCAACTACCTTTAGTGTATGCAAGCTCCATCTTCAGCTCGTTGCCTGAGCGGTAGAAGAAGCTCATATGTTTTAGCATCAGTTGCTTAAGAACAGTTAGCATATCAACCCTCCAACAAGATCTTAGGAGAATCGAGAATCACCGAGAATTGGAATTAACTTTAAAAATTCAAGTTAAAAATAAAACCTGATCAAACTAATTTCTGAAAATTGCTTCTACTGTTCATTGACAAAGCTTGTTTGATTAGATATCTATGCCTTGTCGAACAAAACCCACTCAGAATAATACACAATAAAAATTAAACCCAGATAAAACCTCTAACCAACCTATGCCAAAAATAGACTGGAAAGAGTACAACGAGAAACTCGTAAAGAGAGGAG
>JARQZL010000145.1 GCA_029984855.1 Archaeoglobales archaeon
GACTGACTTTTACGTAAAGTGCCACACCCTGGAAAGAATATACCTGCTTGGACTTGATGAGTACGACAGGGAGTTCCTGCACAAGGTTCTGGATGACATTCGAAGCCACTTCCGGGAACTCCTCGCACACGATATGGTTGAGGCTGTGTGGAGACGCCTGGAAATAGTTTCAGATTACGACCTTCCTAAGGATGCTGCACAGGAGATCAGAAAAATAGTTCTGGACGAGATCCAGCACTGGGCCAGGCTGAGAACAACTGTAATCCTCAAGGACCTCTTGAGGAGGTCGAGAAAGCCCGTTGATGAATCCCTCGAGAATGAAGTAAAGATGATGGAGTCAATGCTGAGCTCTTACCAGGAAGAGCTGGAAAAACTGAAGGAGAGGAAGGCCAGGCTCAGTGAGACAATCATCTTCCTGATGGCAAAGGGCAAGGATCCGTCACACCTCAAGCAGATAGAGAATGAAGTGGAGGATAAGATATCCGAGATTGAAAGTGAACTTGTGGAGCTTAAAGAAGATCTTGAAGACGTTAAATCAATCATCGAGTTCAGAAGGGAGAAAGAGAAGGAGAAAAGGAAGTGATGGGGTTTGGGAGGCTATTTAGCCTCCCGCAATTTTTTAAGATTCGTCTTTTGAAGAATTGAGACAAAAAGTTAAGTATCAAAATAACTCTCTGTAATCGTTTTCTCTAATCACGCAAGCTCCTTAACTATGTAAGCGCTTTATATCTTAGCAAATAGATGAAATAATACTCGTACATTTAGCCCTGTTCTAGAGGTTGCTGAACTCGCTGAGTGTTTTCAGGCGTACAGTGAACTCGACATTCTGCCTGCGCATATCAACAGAAGCAAGGCACAGCACGAAAAAGCTTCCATGCTCCTGTGCGTGGAGATTCTGAGGGCGTTTGGAGAGCTGGAAAGTACTTCAAAGGAATTACGCAATATTCTGAAAAAGAAAGGGTTCCTGATGGAAACATCCGACGCATTCGCTACCTAACTGAATCAGAATAACCGTGTCAAATCCGGGCTAACTTGGCACGTCATAGCGCTAAAATCCTCTCAGCGCCTGTGAGATCTCTTTTCTTACTTTTTCAGCCTCCTCGGAATTCAGAACGCACTTCCTTCGCTTTCCAGAAACGCATTCCCCGTGGTAGATGCAGTCCGTACACGTTTCTGCTTTACGCTCGGCCATGCAATTACCCCCGCTTTTCCCTGCCTATAACCTGCTGCAATTAAAGGTTTCTTTTCTGGTGCAAAGTCCAATAAACTGTGTAGCTTGTTTATAAAAATCTTACTCAAAAAAAGGGGCAATGCCCAAGAAAGAGAAAAGAAGTGTCCTGGACTACCTCGACTCGTACGCACTGCAGATCATGAAACCCCTCAAGAACGGTGAAACAACGTATTCAGACCTCATGATCAATTCGAACCTCGTAAGATCTAACTTCAGCAGGAGGCTGGGGGAGCTCTTAAAGCTCAGGCTCGTGAAGGTCGTTTACAGCGAAAGCAGGAGGAGACCTTTTTACTCTCTAACCTCTGCGGGAAAGAGGATTCTCGAGCTTTTAGAGGAAATTGAAAGAGTCTATTCGGAGCAGGTTGGAGATCTAAAAAGAGATAGAAAAATATAGGAATTAGGAAAGAAAAAATGTACTCAGAATGTTCAGGATCGTGAACAAAAATTTAAAGCCAAGAAAATACCAGCTTGATGCTCTTGAGAAAGCAGAGAAGGAAAATGCTGTCATCTGCCTGCCCACGGGAACCGGCAAAACACTCGTAGGACTCATGTGGGCATGCCATCTTCTAAACGAAGGAAAGGCTAAGAGAATCTTGGTTCTTGAGCCCTCAAGGTTCCTTGTCAATCAAATCTCAGACTACTATGCAAAGAACTCGAACGTCAAAGTGGAAAAATTGTACGGAACAACACCAAAGGAAGACAGAGCGAAGCTGTGGGATAGAGGTGATGTCGTCGTCACAACTCCTCAGACGGCATTCAACGATATCGAGCGGCTCGATTTCGATGCGGTAATAGTTGATGAATGTCATCACACAACCGGCGAACATGCATATGCGAAGCTCATGCAGAGCTACGATTTCAAGTGTAAGCTTGGCTTGAGCGCGACGATACCTGCCAGCAAAGAAGAGGAGATAAGGAGGTATATAGGCGAGATTTACAGATGGTCTTGGAACCATCCAGACGTAAGAGACTACGTTCCGGAGTGGTACGCGGAAGTCTACGACGCCGAATTTGACGAAAACCACAGAAGAGTTTACGAAAAGCTGAGAAGGATTAGATACAAAGTTGAGGGAGGACCTTTCGCTGGACTCTACTCTCTTGCAATGAGGATGTTGTGCAGAGATGGAGCTCTTGCACTTAAAGAAACGCTCGAAAAAGAGAACACAATGAGCGCTCTCCTTAGAGACGAAATATACGAGGATTTAGTGAAATGCGATGTGCACAAGCTTGGGGAAATGAGGAAGGCAATTGAGCAGCACGATTTTGAGAAGGCGATAGTATTTGTCGATAGAGTTGTTCTTGCAAGAAGAATATACGAGGAGTTTAAGGAGCTTAATCCAGTTTTGCTCCTCGGAAGGATTCACTCAAGTGAAGAGGCTCAAATGAGGGCTGTGAGGGAGGCTGCAAGCGATGAAGTGAAACTCGTAGTATCAACTTCTGCAGGAGAGGAGGGAATAGACCTACCATCAGCTGATCTGCTCATAGTCTGGTCAAACGTCGTGAGTGCTGTAAGGTTCATCCAGCGCACTGGGAGGATTATGAGGAAAACTAAGGCTATGAAGACAGCGGCTTACATAGCAACTCCAGAAACGGAGGATTACGATGCTTTATGGCGAGGAATGGTTGCCGCCAGAAACGCTGGCGTCGAAATTCCGGGAATAGATGTTGAAGCTCTGTCTAAGGGCACGGTCGTCGAAAGTATAATTTCCTTCCTTCAGCTGAATCCAACCTCGATCGGTACAATTTCCGAAGCTCTTCAGATTCCGGTTAAAAAACTAAACAGCTGGCTTAGAGAAGCCGTCAATCGGGGCAAAGTCTTCTACTTTTATCTCTTTCCATATAATCCAATGAGAATGGCAGTAGCTTTGCAGAGGTACAAAAAGGGGGAGTATGACGAGTACTTACTCCCACATCTTAGGCGCTACTTCAAAAGCTTCGGACTCAATGCAGATGTTAGAAAGTATGTCGAGTCTGGATCCAAACGCAACATAGAAGCCCTTGCGAACTTTGTTATAAACAGATTTACGGAAAATGATAGAATCTACGCTTTATCGGAAGATGTAGCCCTAATTTTGAGCGATTACTCAGATTACTTCAAAGTGCCTGCGCACTTTAAATTCGAACTGAACTATGGATTTTCGCATAAAAAGAGAAGTGAGTACACGGTTTACGGAACTCCCGAAGAGATATTTGAGCAGATAAAGGATGTTGTCGGCAAAAGAGTTTACCTGTACTTCTCATCCTGGGGAGTTTACACCGGAGCAAATGTGAGGTACAGCGGATGCTATACTGAGGAAACTTTAGAGCTTGTTGTAAGAAATGCTGGCTGGATTTGCTGGACGGTTGAAAAAATGAACGAAGTTATACTGGAAAGCCGATAATCAAACAAAGTTTGCAAAGAAGTTTAAACAAACATTCACTCCAAGGATTAAAATGCTTCAGCTGGAGTGACCACAGCTTTGCATAATTGCTCGATTTTTTAGTTGAACAAAAGGTTTAAGTATCATGAAGTCAATCAATCATCGTGGCGACGCAGATAGTTTTCGTCGGGCATCACAAAGAAAGACTCGTGGAGTCCATCAGAGCTCTGAGGGAATACCCAGTGCGCAAAGTTGTGCTCGCAGTTGGCCAGCAGGAGTCGAGTGGAGAAAGGAAGGCGAGGAAGATCGCTGAAGAGCTTGCTGAAGAGCTCAAGACAGTGTGGGACGTTGAAATCGTTGAAATAGACAAGAAGGACGTGATGAGGGCAGCTTCCCAACTCGTTTCGCTGATAAAGCGAGAGGGCGAAGAAGAGGTTATATTGAACATCTCCGGCTCGCTCAGAACCTTCGCCGTTGCAGCCTATATAGCCGCGTGCATAACGGGGTCGAAGATAATCACTTCGATCCCTCGCTACGATGAAGAGGACAACGAGGTGGGGATTGAGGAGATCGTGGAGATTCCTATTCTGCCCATTAGCTTCCCGGGCAGGGAGCAGCTCGAGATAATCTCTGCTATGGACAGCGGTGTCGAGTCGCTCGATGACCTCGTCTTCAGACTCAACCCAGGGATAGAGAAGGGTTCGAAGGAGTTCAGGAGCGAGAGGAGCAGGCTGAGCCATCACCTGGCGAAGCTAGAAGAGGCGGGTTTCGTC
Organism: Archaeoglobales archaeon; assembly: GCA_029984855.1. Taxonomy (GTDB): domain Archaea; phylum Halobacteriota; class Archaeoglobi; order Archaeoglobales; family Archaeoglobaceae; genus Archaeoglobus_C. The sequence goes on from JARQZL010000145.1 coordinate 4,365, forward strand.
AGGAGGAAGAAGGTTGGGAGGAATGTTAGGATAGAGCCCACAAGCCTGGGAAGAATCGTTGCGGGTGTTCTTGCATGCCAGACTTCTTAGATTCGTACGTTAAAGAGTTGAACACAAAATCTGAAAGAATGAAGAACGATTACAGCACAAAGTCGTCAAAAGTAGCTTTAGAGCTCGAAAGGGCATTCGAGAGATTCTGGATAAGTCAAGACTTACCCAGCAGTTCTCCATCGGAGTTTTCCGTTCTTGCTGTTGACAGCAGTACCCAGCACATAGTAACGAGCAACGGAGGAATCTTCTACGTCGTGAGAGCCCTCGCTCTATCGAAAGAAAGGAAGTACAAAGAGATCGTTACGGACTTCGACTTCACCTCAGATTCAACGCACGATGCTGCACACGTCATTCACAGGAAAATGGAGTGGTTGGAACACAGGGTTGCGCTTCAGGCAGTGAAAGACAGTCTCAAAGGTTTTCTGCTTTTCGATGGCTCGATCTACGGAAGGCTTGCGCATATTCCGATCGAAACAGGATACGTCAACGACAGGGCGTTCATGCTGAAGTATTTCGAAACAGTAATTGAACTACTGGAAACCTGCAGAAGGGAGAACGTACCCATTATCGGAATAAGTAAGGAGAGCAGGACAGCCTTCTTCAGAGAATTTCTGATAAAGACGATTGCCAGCGAAATGAAGGATAAAATAGGGCTGAGCGCAGAAAAGCTCGAAAAACTCCTCTCTTTGGCTTTAGACAACAGGAGAATGGCGATAAAAGAGCTCGAAAAGGTAGAAAAGGAAAGAGATGTTGGCATTCTCAGAGATCTAATCGAAGAACTATTTGAAAGAAGACCGGATTTCCAGCTAATACTGAGCTATGCGGAGACAGTAGGCTATACAACGCCACTTGTGCTCGGAGCCTCGATAAGGTGGAGGCGCTCGTACGAGAGAATTGTAAGGTATCCGGAGGGTTTCGTTAAGTCAAACTTCCCCGTTTCATCAAGGGATCGAAACTTCGTTGACTGGGCGTTAGGCATTGTGGAAAATATCCCAGATCTTCCAGCTATCGTATCCTTCCATCTCCTTCCAGCGATAAACGATACGCCGATGAGAATAGACATTCCGGCGTGGGTTTTTGGAATTAAAGAAAAGCTATCCGAAGTTGGATGGCCTGAAACTGTGAATGTAGACCTGAATGAAATTCTAAAGCTGATTTCGGCCGGCTACTGCGGCTTGGAGGACTACAACGTCTGGCTTAAGGCTGTTGATGATGGTGTTAAGTTGAGGAGGGACGTTTTCGAGAACCTTTACCTGCCCAAGTTCGAGGAGATCGTGGGCAGGTTTGCAACTCCGAGGGGGTATAGGCGTGTCAGGTTCCCTTAAAAAACTTGGTGTTGTTGTTGGAGACGCTTCTCCAACTGAATTTTACTTCGTAACGGACGAAAACAAGCATCCGCCAAGATGGGAGTACGTTCTGGTAAAGTCCAAAGAAAATATCGACGGAGAAGAGGTTGAGGTTGACGTCATCGCCCAGATAGATGCAATCTACTCATCAAGCATGGCTTTGAGCGGGAAGGCGAGCCTGGAGACCGTCGAGAAGATCAAGGAGGCCGGGCTCGTAGATAGAAGGCTGTTCGCCAAAGCCAGAGTGCTTGGCTTTCTCTACGAAGGAAACGTTTTGCAGCCTAGGAGGGCAATATACCCCGGGAACGACGTGTTCAGGGCTCCTGAAGACATCTTAGAGGATTTCTACTCGTATCCTGAAGAGGAAGGACTTTTCATAGGACACCTGATAACTAGGCAGGATGTTCCTGTCAGCATAAGCGTGAGGGGGTTCAGGAGACACCTCGCAATTCTTGCGCAGACTGGAGCTGGAAAGAGCTACGCCGCTGGCGTTCTGCTTGAAGAGCTGCTTAAGAAGGGTGCAACTGTCGTTGTCCTCGATCCCCATGCTGACTACGTTTTCCTTTCACGCAGAAAGGATGGAGGTAAGTTCTCGGACAGAATAAGCGTTTTCAGAACTCCAGAAAGCACCGGGAGGTACGATGATGGGCAGATAGGTAGGATCAATTCGTACGAAGTGAAGTTCTCGGATTTAAGCATCGACGAAATCGTGACCGTTTGCGGAATCAGCGAGAGGTGGACGAAGATAATCGGAGCCATACAGGAGGCCATCGATGACCTCGGAGAAAGCTACACTTTGAACGACCTGATAAAGAAGCTCGAAGAAAGAGGTGATCCGGATTCCTTGAGAGCGCTGAACTACGTGAGGAGACTATCTAAGATAAGGGTGTTCGGATCAGCCACAACGGACATTGAAAAGCTGCTCAAGCCAAAGCACATTTCTGTAATCGATCTTTCAGGACTGGACGACAGGGTTTCAGACTACATAGCCTTCAGAATCTTAAGCGGTATATACGAAAAGGCAGAAACTCAGCAATACAAGTATCCCGTTTTCGTCTTTGTTGAGGAGGCGCACAGGTTCATTCCCAACAAGGAGAAAACGTTGTCCAAGAGAATAATAAAGAGGATCGCTGCAGAGGGAAGAAAGTTCGGAGTGTTTTTGGTTCTTATTACCCAGAGGCCGTACAAGATCGATCCCGATGCTTTGAGCCAGTGCAACAGCCAGATAATCATGAGAATGACGAATCCTGAGGATCAGAAGGCAGTAAAGAACAGCTCGGAGAGGATGAGCGAGAGCTTGCTGAACGATTTGCCCGGCCTGAACGTTGGTGAGGCTGTCATCGTTGGTGAGGTGACAAGAGCTCCCGTCATGGTCAGGATAAGGCAGAGGGAGACCGAAGAGGGCGGAGCTGACATAGATGTCGTTGAGAAGCTCAGGGAAGCTGTGAAGGAGGCTGAAGAGGAGGAAGAAAGTAGAGAAGAAAGGTTGAAAGAAGAAGTAGAGAAGATGAGGAGTATTGTGGAGATGGAGTAATAGAAATTGATCGAGGGGATTTTGAATGAGAAGGAGAGTGATTAAACCAAATACGGAGGGTATTACAAACTCAGATTGGGAGATCGGACTTCTTTTTAATGGACCCGAAGATTGGTATAAGAATGTTGAAAGTAGTTTTTACAGGCATAGAGAGACATGGTTGCAGCAAACCGAGGAGATTAAACCAGAATACAAAGAACTTCTTGAAAGTTTGGTAGAATCAAAAGGGTTCTTCTTTGGTTTTGGATACGTTCAACAGCCTAGGTCGAAGGTTCTGTGGAGGTTTAAGATAGACAAGATACTCACAAGTTCTACTCGAGTTTCTCCTCCCGATATGACTGCCCCGCCCTTTTCACACTATGACATTACTCAGGGTAAATGTAGAGATGAGACGGATTATAGATACAGAACATGGCTAAGAGTAGTTGATTGCAAGGAAATTCCACCAATCCAGAAGGAAGTATTCATAAACTTCAGAACAAACAGACCAATCAGGCAGGTGCGTGGGAAAGCGCATTTTGTCGTGAAAATTCCTAACTTCTTATTAAGTGAAGAGATATATAAATCCAAAGTTTTGGCAGAAGAAGTCAGTAGAGTGGGATACCATGATTATGCCAACAGTTCCATCAACAATTCTATCAAGAATTTATCCAGCCACATTCGTGGCATATCAGGATTACCTGAGATAATTAACGCCGTAACAGGTCTCTATCTGGACTGTACGGACTCTCCCAGCTATTACTACTTGGCACAAGTTGAACAATTAACGAACAAGTTATCCGAGGCATCAAGAATCATGAGACAAGTGTATGAGGATGCGCTTAAGCTGCTCGATATCCTTCTCTACTTGGCTGATGAAGAACACAGGTTGCTTCGTGTAGATAGGAATTTTGGAGACATTGAAATACTGGTATGGGGACAAAAGTGCTACGCATTTGGCGACTTAGTAGAATGTCACGAAGAACCAATACCGGATTTCTTTATAAATGCCCTACTGCATAGAAAGGACTGTCTAATATTTTTGCTCGAAGACGAAAGGAAGTACGATTCGTTGAAAAAGTATTTGGAGTTCTGCGGCTACAGTTACATAAAGAGAGGAAGAGTAGTTTTAGCAAGAGGTAAGAGAGATCTTAAGGTGCTAAATGTAGAGGACATAGAGAAGGCTCATAAGGATTGGGTTGCAGAAATCACCGAATTCGTGAGGAAAGAAAGATATGGAATTGTTCTTGTGTCAAAAAATAAAGAGATAAAGGTAAAAGAGATTTTAGAGCGAGCTAACGCTAACTTCGAGGCAGAGGAGTTTGGTGAATGGGTTGTATTTTCGTTTTTTTCAAGTGAGGTGGTTTGATGAGGATCGCCCACATATCGGACACGCATTTAGGATACAGGCAGTACAACCTCGACGAGAGGGAGAACGACTTCTACGAAGCTTTTAACGAGGCAATCGATAAAGCAATTGAAGAAAGAGCGGACGTACTAATTCATTCTGGAGACCTCTTCGATTCTCCCGTACCTCCTATAAAGGCCCTGTACACATTCAAGAATGCGCTGAAGAGGATAGAGGGTAAAATGAGGGTTTTCACTGTGCTCGGCGACCACGACACCCCCAAGAGAAGGGGGATGCCACCGCATAAACTCTTTGATGTTCCGGTTCTGGGCGTTGGCAAGCTTGAGTGGGTCGAAGTTGATGGCGTTCTCATCGCTGGAATTTCAAATTTGAGGGGAACGCTCGTCGATCATCTCAAGAGGGAGTTGAGCAAGTTCGATGCATTGGCTGAAAAATACAGGCATTCAGTTTTGATCGCTCACCAGGCGATTGAAACGCATCTGCCCTTCGAAGGGGCGTACGAGCTCAAGGAAGACGATCTGCCCAGGAAAGCAACGTACTATGCGTTCGGACACCTGCACTCAAGAATCCTCGAAAGATTTGGAGAAGGATGGCTCGCCTACAGCGGTTCAACAGAAATTGTTAGGAAAGACGAAATCTCGGCGTGGAAGGAGAAGGGAAAGGGGTTCTACATCGTCGATCTCGATGGCGACGTAACGGTCCACACCGTGGATCTCGACATAAGGCCGCAGATAGAGGTTGAAGTGACAGTTGAAGAGCTTGAAAAGCTGGTTGAGTACATGAAGTATCCAAAACGGCCCATACTCCACATAACGATAAAAGGAGAATCCATCAACAGGCAGCATGTAATAGAGAGACTCGAAGAACTTCTGAAAGGAAACGTGCTCAACTACAGGTACTCTTTCAGGGAATTGAGCGAGAGAGAAGTAGAGATTCCGAAGGGGCCAATTAACCTCAAAGCGATATTTGACGAGTATCTGGGAGACGAGAAGCTTTCCGAGCTAGCTTTTGAGCTCTACGAGCTTCTGGCAGACGGTAACGTAAGCGACGCAATCAGCGTAGCTGAGAGGTTTATGGAGGTGGAGAAATGATAATCAAGAGCGTGAGGCTTAAAGACTTCATTTCACATGCCGACACGAGGATAGAGTTTCCACTCGGAGTTACAGCGTTAATCGGCCCGAACGGAGCTGGAAAGACCTCTATAATAGACGGCATAATTTTCGCCTTCTTCGCCGAAAGGGTGAGGGGTGACAGGATTACGGACATCATAAGGAGAGGAGCAAGCTCCGCTGAAGTTGAGATAGTTTTCGAGGAGGGTGGTAGAGAGTACACCTTGAGGAGGGTCAGAAAAAGCAGAACGACGGAAGCAGTTCTGATGAGAGACGGGGAACCGATTGCAACTGGCCAGTCAGAAGTTCTGGCTGAGGTTTTGAAGCTTCTCAAGATGGATAAGGACACCGTAATCAACTCCATATTCGTCAGGCAGGGAGAGGTTGCGAGCTTGGTTGATGCGGAACCAAGGCAACGGAAGCTCCTGATGGGCAAGCTCGTAGGATTAGACAGACTCGAAAATGCTTGGCAGAACATGCGTGAAGTTCTGGACCACTTTGAAGGAAAAGCGAAGGAGTACGACGTCGTTAAGAGGGAGATCGAGGTAAGAAAAGAGAGAAAAGAGCAGATAGAGAAAGAGATAGCACAACTTGAGGAGGAAATCGATAAGATAGGGCACGACCTTGAAAAGGCCGAGAAAGAGCTGGATAAAGCGTCAAGCGAGTTAAAGCTCTGGAAGGAGAAGAGGGAAGCTTATTACAAGCTGTCCGAGAAATTGTCCACCCTAAGAGAAAGAATAAGCTCGTTAAAGAAGGATGTCGAGAGGCTTGGGAAGGAACTCGAAGAGGCTGAGAACGCAAAGCAGGAGATGCTTAAGATTGAGCCTGAAATTGACAAGATAAGCGTTCTGGAAGATTATCTAAGAGCTACCAGCGAGAAAGAGAAGATGGAAGAGAGAATAAAGCGGATTGAAAAGGAGCTTGAAAGAGTTGAGATCCTTCTGTCCGAAATTGAACAGACAAGAAAGGCCTACGAGAAGTACGTTGAGCTGAGTGATGAGCTAAAGAAACTCAAAAAGGAGCTTGACAGCCTGCAGCATGCTGAAAAGGAGTACGAGGGAGTTAAAACTGAGATAAGGATAGTACAGAGCAGAATAGAGGAACTAAAATCGGAGACATCAAAAATTGAGTCGGAAGTTCTCGAAATCCTTTCTGCTGCAACGGTTGAAGCGAAAAAGGCCAAGCTCGAAGAACTGGACTCAAAGATTGCCGAACTGGATCAAAAGATCTCCTCTCTTCAAAACGAGCACGGGCAGGTAGAAGGTAGGATTTCCGAAATTGAAGAGTACGTGGAAATCTTGGGGGAATCGACGGAGTGTCCTGTGTGTAAAAGCCCGCTCACACCCGAGCACAGAGATGAAGTGAGGAGGGATTTTAAAGTAGAAAAAGAGAAGCTTCAGACGAGATTGACAGAAATCAATGCTGAGATTGAGAGTTTTAGTGAAGAAAAAAGGAGGATTGAGGAAGAGCGCAATAGAATAAATGCTCTGGATGTAGAGAGGCTCGAGAAACTGAAAGAAGATCTGACCAAGCTTGAAGCGAAGCTGGATGGTCTCTTGAAAAAGGAAGGGGAGATCAAATCGGTTATAGAAGACTTGGCAAGAGTGAAAGATGAAATCGCTGGAATTGAATCTGAGCTCGAGAAGATTAAGATGGATTACGAGAAACATCTGGCTGCAAGCAAGGCCTTGGAGAGGGAGAGGGGTAAGGACGAAATTAAAGCCGAGTTGGACGATTTAAAAGCCAAACTGAATGAAGTCGACGAATCGATCTCCTCGCTTTTATCAAAGCTGGGTTACACCCCTGAAAAACCGGAAGATGAGCTTAGGAAGCTGAGATCGCTGAAGGAGAAGTACGAAGTTCTCAAATCGAAGGCTGAAAAGATCGACGCGATAAGGGAAGAAATGGGTAAAGTGAGAGAGGAACTGGAAAAGGCTGCTCAGGAGAAGGAGTCCGCTGAAAGAGAGCTCGTCAGCTTGGGCTATTCCGATGAAGAATACAGGAGGGTTGAAAATAGATACAGTGAGCTCAGCAAGAAAGTTGCTGAACTTAAAACGAGACTGGAAGGAGTCAAGAAACAAAGGAATGCTAAAGTGGACGAATTAACGAAAACAAACGAGTCGATAAAGGCTCTAGAAGAAAAGTTGGCGTCGCTGGAAAAGATACTCGAGTTCGTCGGCAAGCTGCAGAGAATCAGACAAGCATTCTCAAAGGACGGAGTTCAGAGGATTGTAAGGCAGAGGGTTGCCCCAATAATCTCGGAATTTGCCAGGGGATACATAGAAAACTTCAACCTCGACATTACTGACATCTCCGTAAACGAGGACTTCGACGTCTCCATAATGAAGCGGGGTGGGGAGATCTCGATCAAATCGATCAGCGGTGGTGAAAAGGTTGCCGTTGCAATAGCCTTACGCCTGGCCATAGCGAAGGCGCTGGCTGGGAGAATATCGACGATCATAATGGATGAACCAACTACGCATCTCGACGAGGAGAGGAGGAGAGAGCTCGTAGAGATAATGAAGAACTTCTTCAGGGAAGGCTCCACAGTACCGCAGATGATCATCGTAACCCACCACAGGGAGCTCGAAGAGGTGGCCGACACAGTGTATCGGGTGGAGAAGGTCGATGGGGTTTCGAGGGTTGTTGAAGGGATTTGATTTGATGAATTTTTTAAAAGTGAAATGTAAAAGTCAAAATGTTTTTTAAACCATTATAATAAATTCATTAAAAATTTGGTCATCCAACAAAAATTGAAGGATATAGCTCTTTTGCCTTTGACCAAATTAAGCTTATTCTGCCTTCCAGAAAAGCCTCATAAGTCTCTATTGTCCATAAGTTTTCATCTCTGGGTATAAAGTGTTTATTTAAAGATAGGCTATAGTTTGGTAGGTATTCTTTGGGGGCTTTATCTCCAATCTCTGAGTTGATCCTTTTATCTACAAACGTTATATTCGCAAGGTTGTTTATGGAGATATCCATGTTCTCTTCCTCCTCTACTACTAGCTCCCTCTTGAGATAATCTTTTGGAAAAATGTGATGCTTTGCTAGATCATCAAATGGCGTTTCAGCGATCCTCAAATTTGCCCAATTATCTGCCCCATTCTTAACAAGTAGAATATACAGCAGGAAAAGATAGGCTTTACCAACCTTCCCCCTTACCACATTCTCCTTCATACCTTTCTTCAAATCCTCCCTTGTTATCTCTATCTTACCACCTCTCTCCTTTATATTTTCAACTAGATCCTCAAATGGAAACTCTCCATTTCTTTGCACTGTCTTTAAATCAAGCTCAAGCTTGGTATCTGGGTAAGAACTGTAGTAACCGTTGAAGCTAACGAGTATAAACCATTTTTCAATTTTCTCCTTACTTGCTTTATCAACTTCGGTGATATCGTTTATCCCACTAGCAGCGAAGTATTTTGCCAGAGTCACAAGAGGAAGTTGACTAGGTAGAATCCTTGTATCCTTTATACCCAGCTCCTTTCTCAGGAAGTCGGCTACTAAACCAATAGATTTGTTAACATTTTTAAGGCTTGTTTTTATTTTGTCCTCGCTGAAGTTCTGCAGAGTTCTGATAACACTATTAAAGCGTTCAACCTTTATATCGGTCTGTTTTATACCAAACTCGGACAAGACCGTCCTGATTACGGGTTGCAGGTCGATTTTGAAGCTCTCCAGCCCCCTGTAAATTGAGATTATCCCTTCCTTAAGTGATCCACTCACTTTTCCGGCCAAGTAGGACAAAATCAGTTCCACATTCCCTATCCTTATTCCTGCTCTATTTACCCTCGTAAATGCCTCGGCCATCTCGGAGAAGACGGTCTCATCCTCATCACTTGTCTCCAGAATATATATTGGAATTTCGTAACCCGCAATTCTTTTTCTAGCTATGTCTCCAAGCAACCTATATGCTCTTTCATCAAGTTTTTCTCTTAACTTTTCCATCGCTTTGGGATCATAAACAGAGCCAGTACTAAACGCTTTCAAAGCTTCGCACAAATTGATGCCGATCCTCTCCGATTTGTAGAGCTTATAACCCTCTCCACTCACTCTTATAGATATTGGTATCCTACTGATTTCCTCACCATCTCTCTTAATCTTCCAGTTATTGAACATGAGTATTAAAGCTGTGAGTCTCTGCTGACCATCCAGTACGTAGTAGACCTCTTGTTCTTCTAAGTTCTTTCTGCTACCTAAGATAGGCTTTGCAAGAGAGTCATTCTCAACAACTGCTTTGGATGGCTTCCAGAGAATTACAGCCCCTACAGGGAAGCCCTTTATTATAGAATCAATAAAATCTTTAATGTCTTCCTCATCCCAAACAAACTCCCTCTGAAATGCAGGGAGAAGATAGTTCTTCTTTACCATTAACTTCTCTACAAGCTTCTCAACTGTTTCTTTATCAACCTTCGTCAAAAGAAACTTTCCAGTCTGAATTACATCCTCACCTGTCATCGGAAAACTAAAGTTTCTTCAAATTAAAAAATTTACCATGTGCAAGCTCCTCGGTTTGTGCTTTAACAAGCCCGTCAGGCCGAAGATATCCTTCAGAGGATTCAGGAAGAGGGGAAGAAGAAACCCGCACGGTTGGGGCCTCGCATTTTACCCAGACGAGTCCGCACAAATTTTGAAGGAGCCCATAAAGTCCACAGAAAGTCCTCTTTCCAAATTTATTGTGGACTACGACTTAATCAAATCAAAGATTTTTATCGCTCACGTTAGGCGGAGTTCCGGTCGGAGAGGTTACAAAAATACCCACCCCTTCTCCAGAGAGCTCAACGGGAAGAACTACGTCTTTGCACACAACGGCACAGTCAGCGTTGAATCCCTCGAACTCGGTAGATTTAAGCCCGTCGGAGAGACTGATTCAGAGCATGTTTTCTGCCACATTCTCCACTGCATAGAGGAGAGGGGAATTGGAAGGTGGGGAATGTCGGACTTCAAATGGCTTCACGAAAAGTTCAGAGAGATAAATAAGCTTGGCGAGTTTAACTGCCTCATGTCGGATGGCACTTACCTCTTCGCCTACCACGACGTTGGTGGGTACAACGGACTGTACTTTGTCAGGAGAGAACCTCCTTTCGGCGTTGTCGAGCTGAGAGATGAGGATTTCGTGATAGATCTCGACCTTGCTAAGAAGAATCCATCCCAGAGGGGATACGTGATCGCTTCAAACACTTTAACGAATGAAGACTGGCAGAAGTTCGAGCCTAGCGGACTTTTGGTGTTTAGAGATGGCGAGATTATCTATCCCGCATTTGGAGACATCGAGCTGGAAATTCTCCGGGTTGTAAGAAGGAGTCCCCACAGAGTTTCGCTTGGCAGCATCATCGAGAGCTTGGATTGTTCTGAAGAGCAAATCAAATCGGCTTTGAGGTCTTTGATCGATAGAGGATACCTACGTCAAGACAGAAGAGATACCGTCAACTGGGACGATTACAGGGCTACGTTCTTCACGAACCCGAGAAAGAGGGGTGTGATCGAGGAGTTATTATGTGGGTGATTTTATGAACGACTACGGTTTTCGTGCAGCGTTTGATGGGGAGAATATTGTCTTCGGGGCGCAGAGGCCTGGTTACCCACTAAAAAACGTTGGAGAAGACGAAGCCAGAGAATGGATCGATTTCATGAAGGGCAATGGTATAAGGCGTGTTGTCTGTCTTCTACCTCAAGAGCAGTTGGAGTACTACGCTTCTCCCCTTTTAGACGTTTACGAAAAGGAGTTTGGAAGAGAGAATGTCCTGTGGGCACCCGTAGAGGACTTTCATCTCTGCGACAAGGAGACGTTCAGGAAAATCCTGTACTTCCTCAAGGACGCTGATGACAAGGGAGAAAAGGTTGTAGTCCACTGCTCCGGCGGACTGGGTAGAACCGGACACGTTCTCGCTGCCTGGCTCGTTTTTGGTCGCGGATTCAGCATCGAGGATGCGCTAAATGCTGTTGGGAGAGCTGGAAGAGATCCATACGAAGCGGTGAGGTGTGGAAATGCCGAGGAAAATGATTTGATCGATATCTTGAGGTTTGCTGAAACTTTGAGAAAGGACTTGAATAGCTGTAAAGTCGCACTGGTTGGTTTGGGAGGAGCAGGAACGGCGATCATTCAAAAGGTTATAGAAGATAGCAGAATAAACGACATCGATGTGTACGTCGTGAATGCGGAAAACTGGCTTGAAAACGTGAAGTTCTACGAATTTGGGCAGATCAGAGAGGTTGTTGAGGAACTGTCGAAGTACGAGCACGTAATCCTCACAGCAGGTCTGGGTTCGAGAGGTGGAGATTATTTGGTTTACCTTGCAAGTCGGTTAAGGAATGTTACGGCTGTTTTCGTTACCAAACCCTTCAAAGTTGAGAAAGAGCGATGCGAAAGAGCTGAAGAACAGCTCAGATTGCTAAGCAATGTTATCGTGAGGGACCTGAACGAGCTCTTGATAAAGATGCCAAATGCTCCACTCGGCGTAGCCTTAGATATGTTCGATAGAGAAATCGCCACGGAAATAGCAAGCAGAGCTATGGAGCTGTTTGCTGGAGGAGGGTTGCGATGACCACCATAACAGTTTACGATGGAGCCACAACTATCGGTGGAAACAAGATATACATTGAAGAGAATGGCAGAGGAGTCTTCCTCGACTTCGGCATGAATTTTGCTAAGTACAGTGAGTTCTTCGAAGAATTTCTTACTGAAAGAAATGGAAGAGGCATTCATGATCTGGTTCATCTCAACCTCATCCCAAAGCTCAACATATACCGCTCAGACCTGATTCCTTCCGATCTGGACGTTGCATCCTACCCCAAGCTCAACGTAGAAGCCGTTCTGCTGAGTCATGCTCACCTCGATCACTGCGGGAATGTTGGCTTACTCAGAGAGACGATACCAATAGTTGCATCCCCTACAAGCGTCGCTATTTTAAAGGCGTTGAGAGATACGTCCCAATCCAGGATTGGGCTGGAGATCGCCTACATGTCTCCCAAGATTCCCATTGAGGGTGGAATTGTTCTCAAATCTGATCAAAGCAAAAAGGTGCCCTACATTGGGCGTGATTTTTACTGCACATTCGAACCCTCAGAAAAGCTCGTTGAATTTATGTTTGAAAAGCCCGGGCAAAGCTCAAGAACTAAACAACTTGAACCGGGAAAGCTGTGCCATGTAGATGAGCTAAACCTGCCTTTTGAAATCAAAGCGTATGAAGTTGATCACTCAATTTATGGTGCTTGTGCATACATCCTCTACGGAGATACAGCCATAGCGTACACTGGAGACTTCAGACTTCACGGCAAGAACGCGGACAAGACAAGGGAGTTTGTTAAAGAGGGTAAAGACGCCACGGTTCTCGTCATCGAGGGGACGAGAGCTGAGAGGGAGGATGTGAACGAGTCGGAGGAGATTGTATTCCAGAATTGCCTTAAGGCAGTTGAAGACTCTGACAAACTCGTTATAGCCGACTTCTCGCCAAGAAACTTTGAGAGGCTTGAAACCTTTGTGGAGATAGCAGAGAAAACTGGAAGGCAGCTTGTTGTCACTGCCAAAGATATTTACATGCTTTACGCAATAGAATGTGCTGATGGGGTCTGCAGAATGGACAAAACTCTGTTCTATTATGAGCTCAAGGACAGGAGCAGAGCAAAGTACGAGACTGAGGTCATTATGGGTGAACTGGATAAGGAAAGCGTTACTCACAAGCAAATCTCCAAGAATCCGGAAAAATACATCCTGTGCTTTTCGTTCTACGATATGAAGCATTTGCTGGACATAAAACCGGACGGAGGTACGTACATTTACTCATCAAGTGAAGCATTTACGGAAGAACAGGTGTTCGACTTTTTGAGACTTTGGAAGTGGCTTGATTTCTTCAAGTTCAGGATATATGGGTTCAAGATCGTTGCAGAAGGTGGTGAACTCAGACCAGATTTCGTGAAGGGTTACCACGCGTCAGGACATGCATCAAAGAGCGATCTTGAGTGGGTTATTGACGAGATCGATCCAGATAAGGTGATTCCAGTGCATACTACCAATCACGAGTGGTTTGTTGAGAACTTTGAGAATGTTGTCGTTGCTGAAGAGGGAAGGAGGATTGATGTTTAATTTTAAGGTGAGACTGCATGGCGGGAGAAGACAGGGATAGAGCATTTAAGAGAGCCATCGACATGTGGAGAAAAAGGGCAGATGGGAGAGCACTCGAAGATGCTGTTGAGGGGGGAAATCAGAACAGAAAAAGGGCCCTGTTACTGCATACGGAGTGAAGGTAAAGTTGACCTAAGAATCTTCGACTCCGAAAAAGCTTCAGCCTGAAGAAGAGTGGTGGAAATGGTTACCATCGCGCTTCAGAAGAGGGATAATGGAGAAAGTTGGGAGAACTTTAAGATCTCAGAAGGAAAGGAAAGATTGTTTTTACGACGTTATTCCGGTATTCTTGGATTGCTACAAAAGTCTTTCGGAGAAACAAGAAGAATATAGAATTTAAAATACTAGCAGCTCTATTATACTTTTTCTGTCTATCTTTAAGGAGAACAAGCTATTTCCTTTCTCTATTCGAAGAGATAAGCCACGAGTCAGTAAGGATTTACTACCACAGGCTCAAAGTCTTAAAGCAGCCAAAAAAGAAGAAGAGAAGGCTTGTTGCAATAGATGAAACTAAAACAAAGCTTGAGAAAAGGCTAATCTTCATATGGGCTAAGATGTTGATACGAAGGAATTCTTGGCTATATGGGCTTCTGAACTCAAAGCTTTGAAGCCTACGTTTTCTTAAAAGAAGTTTTGAGGTACTGCGAAAACAAGCCAGAAATTTGGACAAAGGATTCTGGTATCTTTGGGCTCTGAAGAGGTTGGGATTGAAATACAGGCATGAAACTTGGTTAAGGAATGCTGTTGAAGAGTTCTTTCATTTTAAGGAGAAGACGAAGAGGTTCTGGAGCGTTTTTCGAGTTCCTTTGATTCCTCAGGCCGTTGGAGAGCTCTGTGGCTTTCTACAACTACTGGAGGTGTTTATCTTGACACCATTCATGCAACAAAAGAGTTGAAGGAAACTAAGCTAAGCTATAAAACTTTCTTTACATCTATTACCGGGTCTACCGGAGGAGAACCCAACACCTTGGCCACTATCTCCCTTACAGTATCTGGATTTGGAGCATCCCATAAGCAAATTCCCATACCTTCCTCGTTAACCCACGTGCCATAGAACGTGACATCCGGGTACTCTTTCAGGACTTCGAGGAATTTTGCCCTTACATTCTTCAGCTCTTCACTGCTTAACTTTGGCAGTTTCCCTTTTTCAGTAAAATGGAACACCACCATCAAAGGCATGCAAACCACCACCGGGCTTGATTTCCTCTATTTTAAAAATCTTACTAAATTTTGCTATCCACTATTTTATCAACTCAGCGCAAGAAGACCACTACATAAATGCTGTGGATAATTGCACTTTCGCACCACTCCCAACCCTTAAATGTTCTTCTGACAGCTGAAGGCGTGAGCGATCTCAGGTGCATTCTCATCCGATCTCAGGTGCATACTCATCCAGCCTAACCTGACAAAGGAGCAGGAGATCGTTGCAGGTAACTTAACCTACAACGCAGGCGAGGTGTGGAATTCTGCCAACTACCTGCTTATCAACGGAAAAGCCGAATTCAACTCTTCGATCTCTACAACAAACTGAAAGACGACTTCTTCGTTAAAAACATTCAAGATCGGCACAGATCCTCATTAACCAGTTGATCGAAGCCTGGAAGACCTTCTTCGATTATCTAAAGCATCCTGAGAAGTACAGGTTTCCGGTGAGAAGGCCAGGCTTTTCAGACAAGAAGAAGCCC
>JARQZL010000146.1 GCA_029984855.1 Archaeoglobales archaeon
ATAACGCCATAGCTGTGCGACTCTACCACCAAGGTATGGGTTCTTTTCAACGAGATAAACGTTATAACCTGCCTCTGCAGCTTCAACGGCAGCAGTCAGTCCGGCAATGCCTCCTCCAATAACCAGAATCGTTCTCGTTACGGGCTTTTCCTCGCCCTTTGGCAATCCAGTTTTTTCAGCTTTTACTATCCCCATCCTGATGTAATCTTCAGCCATTGCCTGTGCGTCCTCTCCAGGATCCTGACACCAAGCAACACCTTCTCTCAGGTTTACTCTTTCAACTACAACACCTTCAAATCTGAAAACGTCAGTGTTGACTCTGGGCGAGCATGCGGCTACGACTATTCTTGCTCCCTCACTTGTATCTTTCTCAATCATCTTTCTTCCTTCGCTGCCACAGAGAAACGGATGTACCTTTGCGTTGAATTTCGACGCAAGCTTCTCCACGTCAACCGCTTCCCCTATCCCGCAACCGGAGCATATGTAAACATTCACATCTTTCATGGTTCTACACCAATTATCATGTTTTTTCAGTGAGTTATGCCACTCAACTGATGGCAGTATTTGAATTTTTTGAAGTTCTTAATTGCTTGTTTGTTTGAGTGGACATGTCTACCCAAGTCCGGCAAACAGGATATTAAAGCTTGAGGCTTTGTTAAGTTCAGTGTTACTCAATTATCAGTTTACCAAGCACCACAGCCTCAACATCAGCTATGTTTGCCCTCCTCACTATCGACGCAAGGGGGTTTTTTACGTTTGACAGATTCAGTCTTCTGTGAAAAACGACCACACCCTCCCTGCCAAAAAGCTGTCTTGTTGCAGTCTTAAAGAGTGCTCTGTCATCCTTCAGGATATAAGAGGCGAAGCTGAGTTCATCGAGGATGGAGGGGGAGGCAATCATCACGTTGTCTGTTCCAACAAGCCATTTCTCATAATCAGCCAGCATCCTGTAGTTTTCTAAGTTAAGGACATTAAAAAATGCATTTGACCTGAAACACGAAACTACCGGTATTTCTTCATCAATCGCTGCCTTTAACTGCCTCGCTGTGGCCATGTTCATGTGCACAAGCAGATCAGGCTGCAAAACCAGAGCGTCATCAACGTCCTTGCTGTCCACCTCGCCAGCATGAAGGGCAAAAATCTTTCCCTCCTTCTCAGCAACCTCTTTCAGCTCTTCAGCAAATTTAAACCCGACGTCCCTGACGCTGCTAATGCTTATGCCGTCAGCAATCTTCACAAGCTGTTCTGCTTCTTCGATGGAGGAAGGTCTCGCAAGAGCGAAGCATATCTCAGCTTTATCAGCCTTTCTAAGCATTCTCAGTCCCTCAATACCGCCCTCCCTGAAGTCAGCTATCGCGGCGCATCCCGAGCTGTATGCGAGGTTTATGGAGTTTGCCATGGCGTCGATGCCTTCTCTTTCATACCTCTCAAGCATCCTGAACTTATAGCCCTCGGGCATAACGATGTCAATCCCTGCAAATGGAGGGTCTTTCGCCACAGAATCGCCAAGATGCGTGTGTGCGTTGAAAAATGCAGGACATGCTATGAACTCCGGCTCAACCTCCCTCTCTTCGAAGATCAAACCATCAAGGGTTCCTTTCCTGACACCTTCAGCCGTTACAAACTCACACGGATATATCATTCTTTCACTATCTTGAGGATTTCTCTGAATTTCTCGTGTTTTGCATCCTTGAGGAGAGAATATATCACAGCTTCAGCTGTTGTTACCCTTACCTCCTTCGCCATTTGCATAATAGCCATCTGCTTAGCATATTCGCTCCTTGAACCTATTGCATCACCCGCAACGCTTACATTGAAGCCATAGCCTGCCATATCCAGTGCAGTCTGCAGAACGCATATATGTGCCTCAACTCCTGAAAGCAAAACATCTCTGCTGCCCATTATCTCCTTAACGAATTCCTGCTCACCCATACAGCTGAAAGAGTTTTTCTTTATTGCCCTGAATTCTCCGAGAGCATTTCTCACGTCTTCAATTGTTTCTCCAAGATTTTCCTGCTCTGTAACTATTACAGGCAGGCTGAGAGTTCTGAACGCTCTGATCAGTTTAATGACACTTTTTTTGATGTTCTCTATTCCACTGATGTGCGGGCACAGCTTCTCCTGCATGTCCACCACAACGAGGTGCATATCCCACCTCATACAACCTACTCAAAAACTCTTTCGCTATTTAAATTAATTATAATAGAGATTCAATTAAGATTTAAGATGAGAGAAATCCTGCGAGCGATGAATATGTACCTAAAATGGGAAAGATTTAAATAAACCTGAAAGTGCACGCTGATTATGATTGAACTTGCAGAGAAGGGTATCAGGCTGTCCAAAAAAGAGATAGATACAATAAAAACAAAGAGGCTCAGGACAGTAGTAAAATACGCCTTCTGGAGGAGCCCATTCTACCGAAAAAGGTTCAAGGAAGCTGGAGTTGATATAGACTCTATAAAAAGTGCTGAAGACATTGTTAAGCTCCCGCTGACGCTCAAGCAAGATCTCCGTGATGCCTATCCTCTCGGGATGTGCTGTGTATCGAAGGAAGATATTGTAAGAGTCCAGATGAGTGGGGGGACTACAGGACAGCCCGTTATAATTCCTTATACACGTAAGGACGTTGAGCAGTGGAAGGAGATGATGATGAGAGCCTTCTGCATCGCTGGCATAACGAGCAACGATGTCATCCAGATAACTCCCGCCTTCGGGCTCTGGAACGGGGGTTTTGGCTTCCATTTTGCTGCCGACGCAATAAACGCATTCGTAATACCCACAGGGGCTGGAAACACAAGAAATCAGGTTAGATTCATGAGAGATTTTGGTACCACCGTGTTATGTGCTACAGCAAGCTATCCACTTCGCATTGCTGAGGTTGCAGAAGAGATGGGTGTTGATGTTAGGGCTTTGCCCTTAAACAAGATGTTGCTCGGAGCTGAACCGTGGAGTGAGGAGATGCGAAAGCAGATAGAAGAAGCTTTTGACGCCATAGCTTACGATATTCCCGGCCTGACGGAAATGGGTGGCGTTGGAACTGTTGGCTTTGAATGTCCAATGCGTCATGGTTTGCACATCTGGGAGGATAACTACATCGTGGAGGTCGTGGATCCAGAGACGGGAGAGACTGTTGACGACGGAGAGGAAGGAGAGGTCATCTATACATCGCTGAATAGAGAAGCGATGCCTCTGATAAGGTACAGGAGTGGGGAAGTAAGTGCAGTTGTAAGCAGGGAAAGATGCGAGTGCGGAATAGAGCACATGACGATTAAACGAATCAAAGGAAGGACAGACGATATGGTGATATACAAGGGTGTAAAGTTCTATCCGTCGGACATCGAGGCCATTTTGGCATCATACGGTGTAAGACACTACAGGATAGAAGTTGGAAACGGAAAAATTGCCGTGAAGTTTGAGGGAGACGAGGGAATTGCAGAAAAGGTGGATAAGGATATAAAGGAGTTTCTGGGCTTCCGGCCAAAGATTGAAGCTTTATCACATGGGAGTCTCGAAAGGTTTGAGGGTAAGACAAAAAGACTTGTGAGGGTTGATTGAAATGAAAAAGGCAGTTGTTGTGACTATTTTACTCGTTTGCATTCTTGCCGGATGTGCTCAAAAAGAGGTAAAAAATGAGACCATAACAGTCGGAGTAATAGGGCCAATGGATCTCCCATTCGGTATAGCTGAGAAAAAAGCTGTAGAGCTTGCTGCTGAACAGATAAATGCAGAGGGGGGAATACTCGGTAAGAAGGTTGAAATTGTGACTGCTGACACAAAGCTCAATCCAGATACGGCAACAACAGAGTTTAGAAGGCTGGCCGATAGATGTGATGTTATTATAGGCGGTTTCGCAAGTGGAGTTTCGCTTTCGATGCAGGAGGTTATGAGGGAAACCAAAACTGTATGGCTTGCCGATGGTTCATCTCCAGAGCTCACGGAAAAAGTCAGGAACGACTACGAGCACTACAAATACTTCTTCAGATCTGGTACGCTGAACGGAACAACTTATGCATATGATATATTCGATGCACTGAACAACTACTTCAACGGCAAGCTGAACAAAAGCTGGAAGAAGGTTGTTATAATCAGAGATGATGCTGTCTGGACTGAAGACGTAATGGCTGCTTTGCGGCCGATGCTTGAGGCAAACGGCTACGAAATTGTTGCTGATGAGAAAGTTCCAAAGGGGACTGAAGATTTCTCCTCAATACTGGTTAAGGCAAACGATGCAGATGTAATAATCACGCTGCTCGCTCACGTTAACGGAATACCTCTCGTAAAGCAGTGGAGCGATATGCACATCAAAGCCCAGCTTCTCGGCCACGATTTATCTGCGATATTTCCGACAGCCTGGAACTCCAGCGACGGGAAGATCAACGGGGAGGTTTTCATTGCCACGGGTGGGGCAATACACATTCCAGTGAATGAGAGAGCAAAAGCGTTCATCGAAGCGTGGAAGGAGAGGTATGGCGGTTATCCGGATGCCAATACCGCTTATGACATGTACGATTCCCTGTTCATGTATAAGGCTGCCGTTGAACAGGCTGCGAGGGATGGCAAGGATCCAAGCAATCCGGACATTGTTGTAAAATACCTGGAGAAGTTCAACAAGGACAATCCGTTTGAGTGCGTGAGAGGTAAACTTGCATTTACAGAGTATCACGACCCCGTATGGGGTGATAAATACATAAGAAACTGGATTTGCCAGTGGCAGAATGGAAAAGTGGTCATAATCTGGCCTGATAATGTGGCAACTGGAAACTACGTGCAGCCTGAATGGATTGAGTGATTTTTGTTTTTTGTTTTTATTTATTATTAGATAAAATTACCGGAACTGGGGAACAGGCATAACAACCAGAGCAGTGCAGAAATCTTTGAGAGTGCATGTAAGAGCTGGAATAAAGAAGGATGTAACAGTTCATTCTTTAAGGCATTCATTTGCCACCCATTGCTCGAAAGTGGCGTCGATCTAAGATATATTCAGGAGATGCTTAGGCACAAAAGCACGAAAACGACGGATTTATGCCCATGTCGAGATGAAAGATTTAAGGAAGATAAGGAGTCCGCTGGACATGCTGGAATGATATGAAAGAATTTGTGAGTTCGTATATCCTGCCGGAATTGGAGATAATATGAAGTTCGTATATCTTTCCATATTGGGAAAATGCGAAGTTCGTATATAATACGTTGTCCGAAATTCACTTACATTAGTATGGGGCGGGAAAATATGGATTTAAGGATGAAAGCCTTGGAATTTGAAGAAAGAGCAAAAATAGCCAAAAATAAAGGTAATTATGAAGAGGCTGCAAAATTTCATAGATCTGCTGCTGAGGTTTACAGTCAAATAGGGGACGAAAAAAATTCGAAATGGAATCTTGCCAACTATCATTGGGGGTTCGCAATTACGAAGTCATGTTCGCAATTGATACATTTAAGCTTATAAACTGCTGCAACACATAATTTGAGAACTATAAAAAAATTTACAAAATATTCTCTCAACCTTTTTCTAAGCCAATAAAGACTTGTATTACTGAGGTGCTTTTCTTGACAATCTTCACATATAAAAAAAGAAGTATTAAATGCATTAACTTTGTTATTCCAGCTCCCTATTGCAATAAAGCCATTAGCTCTTTTATACTCTTGACATATTGTACATTGAATTCTTACTTCTTCTCTTGGAGCTGAGATTTTGTCTTTGTCCATCCTATCTGCTAAAAAGAACTCCAGTCCTTTGCTTGTTCTAATTGCTTGAATTTTAGATTCGTTTGCTAATTTCATTAGAAAGCTGTGAGGCGGAAAATCTATATCTATTAGAACTTTGCTTTGCTCTTTAATTTCTTGAGTTGTATAGAATTTCCTTGCTTATATATTCTCTAATTTCATTATGGATTCATAATATCAGAGATAAAAAAGTCATAGAGAAAATCAAGCTAGAAGTAACTCGTAGAATTACAACAGCTGAATGTGCTAAAGACCTTGAACGTAGACTTGAGATACAAAGAGCTGTTGAAGAGCGGGATTGGCTATTAAGATTACCTCCAGTATTTGTTGAAAAATTCGATCACTGCCTCTATCTTTTGGAGAATGTCTTAGAAGAGTTTAGGCACACTGCTTACAGAGAATTTTATGTATTATTGGAAAACTTTTTGAGAGTAGTGGTTGAATTTAACGCAAAGATTTTGTGGTCAGATACTTGGAAGGCAGAACTGGAGGCAAAGATAACCAGCAATCAAAAATCATTTGATAAATTTACGTACGGAGATCTTGTTCAATCATTAAATTTGCTTAAAGGAAATGATGCTAAATTTCTGAATGATGTACCTTTCGATATTTTTGACTTGTTAAACAAACATGTGGAAATAAGAAACAATTTAAGCCATGAACTCATTGACAAACTTTCAGGGCTAAATATAATTGAAGATATCTCGAAAATTATGTTTAGCTTACTCAAAGCTTTTCCTACCTGTATGAAAGTAGTTAGTACAAAGAAGAAACCATGGTATGATGTGGAGATTATATGGAATCAATTACCAAAAAGAATTACTTTGTATTCTGACGAAAAGCTAGAAAAAGGATATTATTATGCTGAACCGATGCTAGAAATCATAGAAAATAAATTACATCCAGAATTAACCATAGAATCTTCGTTATTAGAAGATTTATCAGAAAGGAGGTTAAGTGAATGATTGCATATATTGCATATAGTGAACTTCGGACAACAAATAGATACGTGGCTCTTATGGAGCCCAAATTCGCAAAGCGAACTTCACATATCCCCATAACGTTAGGCAAAACTCGCTATGATCAATTTAAAAAGAAAATTTAAAATAACAATAGGTTGGATAAAAAAGAAAGGAGGCAGATAGAAATGAAAAAAGTCCTGATAATTTCCTGCATTGTAATTGTGGCACTATCATTTATAGTTTTAGCCAATCAGTGGGTGAATGTTAGTAATAATAATACTAAAAATTTTACGATTAAATTTAATTCAAAACTTGGTAGTGAGTTCAATAAGGCAGTTGACATAGCTTTAGCTGATCCTAACGTGAGAAAGAAGGTAGAAGCTCTGGAGAAGAAATTTGGAAATATATCTGCTGTGATAAGTGAATCAGATAACCCGGTTGAAGTTAGATTTGCTCCAGACTTTAATCCGCATGAGGAAAGAAAAGAAAAAGAAGAATTATATGGCATTCTTTGTGTAGTTGATATGGAAGCGAAAAAAGTTGTAAAAGTCGAAGAATTTGAT
>JARQZL010000147.1 GCA_029984855.1 Archaeoglobales archaeon
AGCCACGGGCGGGAATTGAACCCGCGACCTCATGCTTACCAAGCATGCGCTCTGCCTGCTGAGCTACCGTGGCTTTCAATGGGTCACCAAACCGGTCAGCTATGAAAAGCATCTCATCGGTTATTAAAATGTTTTCGCCTGAAGAGATTATATATCTCCGAAGTTAGCAAGACTTTTAATCTGGATTACCAAATCCACTTTAATGGATGTTGAAGAGCTCAAGGATCACATTTCGAGCTATGCGGTAAGCACCTTAAAGAGTAATGGAATCAAGACCCTCTTCCCACCTCAAGTTGAATCAATCAGAGGTGGGCTTTTCACTAAAAAGAACATGGTCATCGCCATCCCGACTGCCGGAGGTAAAACGCTCATTGCAGAGCTTGCAATGATCAGGGAGTTTATAGATGGTGGAAAGTGCCTTTATGTTGTCCCTTTACGAGCCCTTGCATCTGAGAAATATCGGGAATTCAAAAAATGGGAGAAAATTGGAGCGAAAATTGGCCTTTCGATGGGTGACTACGAGTCGAAGGATGAGTGGCTCGGGGAAAAAGATATAGTTGTCACAACGAGCGAGAAAGCGGATTCGCTGATGAGAAATAAGGCAGGATGGCTTAAAAATGTAAGCTGTTTAATTGTTGACGAGGTGCACCTCCTTGATTCATCCAAGCGTGGCCCGACCCTCGAAATACTGATTTCCAAGATGAGAAAACTTTGCAGGCCAAGAATAATCGCTCTATCTGCAACAATTCCAAACGCTGAAGAGATTGCATCTTGGCTTGATGCGGTATGCGTAAAAAGTGAGTGGAGGCCAGTCCCCCTCTATGAGGGAGTATTTTTTAGAGGAGAACTGGAACTATACCTCGATGGAATGCTTAAAGAGCGAAGGAAAATCGGAAAGGACATTACCGCCCTTGTGCTGGACTGCCTCAAAGCTGAGGGACAGGTGCTGGTATTCGATTCTACAAGAAAAAATGCCGAGGCTACAGCTGTAAAACTCGCTCAGAAAACTCACCGATATGTGGATTCTAACGAAGATGTTGCAAGGACGGTTCTTGAAGAGAACGAGGGGGAGATGAGTCAGAAACTTGCAGACTGCATAAGGATGGGTACCGCTTTCCATCATGCCGGTCTTCTCAATTCCCAGCGTGAAGCAGTTGAAAAAGCATTCAGAGAGGGAAGGATAAAGATTATTGCTGCAACTCCAACACTTGCAGCCGGTGTAAACCTGCCAGCAAGAAGAGTTATAATAAAAAGCTACCACCGTTTCGCCGGTTACGCAAGTGAACCTATAAAGACTCTTGAATACAGGCAGATGGCTGGAAGAGCAGGCAGACCCGGGCTGGATGAAAGAGGAGAGGCCATAATATTTGCAAGAAGTGAAAATGCAAGGAAGGAAGCTCTTGAAACTTATATACTCGGAGATGTGGAAAGAATCATGTCAAAACTCGGAGCTGAGAATCACTTCAGATTTCATACGTTGAGTCTCGCCTCGGATTTCAAAAGTATAGATGCGCTGGAGGAATTTTATAAATCTACTTTTTTCTTCCATCAGAACGAAACTTCCGCCAGATACGAGCTTGAAAGGGTTGTTTTTCAGCTTGAGAACTGGGGAATGATAGAAGTTGACGAGAGCATCTCAGTAACCGAGCTCGGAGACCTTGTATCGGGACTTTACATTGACCCTATGACCGGTTTTATTTTTCATTCTGAGCTCTCAAAAAACAATAAAATCTCCGAAATCTCGGCATTGCATCTCCTCTGCAGAACTCCAGACATGGAAAACCTCTACGTCAGGAAGGGTGATGAGTGGATTGAAGAGGAGGCCTCTGCGTTGAGCGAGGAGCTCACTTACACCCCTCCTTCCTATTCCGTCGAATACGAGTGGTTTTTAAGGGAGGTAAAGACAGCAATGTGTCTCCACGACTGGATAAACGAGAGAGATGAGGACATTATATGTAAAAAGTATGGTATAGCCCCGGGAGATCTGAGGAGAATAGTTGAAACTGCCGAATGGCTTGCTTATGCTCTTGCAAGAATATCCACATTCATGAACCACCCCCAGAAATCCTCTCTTTCTGGACTCGTCAGGAGGATAAAATATGGTGTGAAGGAAGAACTCCTTGATCTTGTGGAACTGAAGGGAATAGGGAGGATTAGAGCAAGAAAGCTCTACAGCGCAGGAATAAAGAGCAGAATAGATCTTATGGATAAAAAACGGAAGGCAATGGCGCTGATAGGAAGAAAGATCACTGAAAAAGCCATCTCTCAGATGGTTGGGCAGGTACCATGAATATTATTGTGCTTGGCCCGGCAGCGAGTGGAAAAAGCACTTTTGTTTCATCCTTTCTTGAGTTCTTGAAGGAGAAAGACTACAATGCCAAAGCTGTTAATCTTGATCCTGCATCGAGTCCCATATATGAAGCAAGTGTGGATGTAAGAAGCTACGTCAGAACTGAGGACATCATGAGAGAATGCCACCTGGGCATAAATGGTGCACTGCTTAAGTCAATGGAGATTGCCGTGAGATACGCTAAAAAACTTGTTGTGGCAGGAGATTTCGTGCTCTACGACACGCCAGGGCAGATGGAGGTTTTTCTTTACTCGACTGCGGGGATTGAAATACTGAATGCCATCCCGTCATTTAAAGCGGGAATATTTCTTATCTCCTCCGACATGGCTTCAACTCCAGAGAACTTTGTTTCTATTCTTGCTCAATGTGCAGCTGTTTCTTTACGAACTGCCCTACCCGTTCTGACTGTCTTCAACAAGTGTGATATTACAGAACCTCCAGACATTCAAGAAGTCAAGAGGAGGCTTGCAGAGGGCGGAATGCTTTCGGAGCTCATGGAGAAACTTCTTGCCTTTCTCGAGTGCACAACTCTCCCTTACAGAAAGATACAGATATCGTCGATAAGCAGAACTGGATTTGATGACGTGTTTTCAGCTCTCAATGAACTTCTCTGCAGTTGCGGTGATTTGAGTTAGAAGATAAGGCAATGCTTATAAGTGATGAGAGAGAACAATCCATGATGAAATACACTGCTGAAAAGGCAGCAATAGTAATAACGGCAATTGCTGGTATTTCTCTCTTAGCTCTTTCTCTCATTTCGATATACAACGACTTCTCCAGTAGTAAGGGGCTGCCATACCTGATGGTTGATTTTGCGTTCTTTGCGTTTGGGGTCACTCTTACAGGTGGAAGTCTGAAGCTCTACAAGAGGCTCGTAATCCTTTCAGTTGTAACCGAGAGTGCCTTTGAAGACATAATTTACACACGACTGAGGCCCGTTCTTGAGGAGATAGCCTACGGCACAGCAGATATAAACGAGGTAAAAAGTAGGATCTTCAATCTTGAAAAGAAGCTTGATAAGATAGAAGGAGAGCTTACAAGGCCTCCGGAAGTTGCCGTATCTCCCCCGGATTCTCTTGTTCTGAGAAAGACTGCATTTTACATGCGAACGGTCATAACCTCCATGTTTTTCTTTGGCGCTTACCTCTTCATCCTGAACTACTCTCTTCCGTTCGAGCCGTACCTCTACACATTCCTTTACGTCCTCTGGTGGGCATTTATAACAAGGGAATTCAACCTCTTCCATAGAGTGGAGGCGTGGGTGGTGCTTGGAATACCCGTCCTCCTTGTTCCTGCGGGCTCAATAATACTCAGTGCAACGATAGGTATCGTCCCGCTCATGGGCCTGATATTTATAAGCGTCATTGCCTATGCATACCTCTACTACCTTTATGCAAGAACTCTTACTATCGAGGAGTCCGAAAAAACAGTTACGAACGGATACAGGAGAGAGAACTTTCTTTATGCGAAGGTGAAAAACAGCATCAGAAAGATCACTGAATGGGTAAAAAGCTGACCATTTTACCATTTCCTGCCAATTTCAAGGTAGACATACAGACTTGTGGAGATTATTATAATTGCTATTGAATAGCTCTTGAAGGCATTTACGAGGTTCTTGTAGAAGAGATACTCCTGACCATAAGGGCCAATCGAACGCAACTCCTTTGCATTGAGAATGAAGTACTTTCCAAAGTCCCTTATCACAATGGGTTTACCGCCTACCATCACCGCCTGGGCTATTATATCTTTTTTCGAGATAAACCATGGATCAGGGCCAGAAGCATCACCACCGGTGTAAATTCTGTCTCCATCAATTCTGAGCACTCTATGAGAAATTGGAAGGTAAATGTCTGGTCTTTTGAACATGATGATGTCCCCTGCCTTCGGATCGATATATATGGCCTGAGCCAGAAACATATCTCCTCTTTTGAAGGTGGGAACCATGCTGTCTGAGGTTACAACGGTGAAGAAGAGTTTATGCGAGAGTGTTAGCACGAGGAGAAGTGCAAGTATCGCGAGAACTATGGTAACCCTCCCGTAGGGCGGCTCTTTAACTGGCTTTGTGGTTATTTCCTGAACTACTCTCTTTCTCTCTCCACCACCCAGTGCTATTTTGATTCTCTCAACAAACGGGATAGTGTATCCTTTCACAAGGAGATATGCCAGGAGTATCAGGAGAAATATAAGGACTCCAGTGAGCTCAACCACTTCAAGCAGCATGTTTTTCACCCTGTTATTCCGAGGAAATAGAGCAGGGAACCAATGAATATTATCGCTGCAATTACGACAGCCACATCAGCAACCATTATGATAATTTTCCGGATGTCTTCTCCATAATAACCAAACCCATGCCTCCTGTCTATCCATTTAAACTCTCTGTAAGCTTTTTCCAGAGGCTCGAGTTCGTAGTTTATGTAGCCCTTGTCTATCAGCCTTTCAACAATCTTCTCAGCGAGAAACTCGGATATATTACATTTTTTTGCAATTCTGCTGGTTCTCTTCTCTCCAAGCATTATAACCTTGAGCACGAGCTCCTCCATTTCAGACAGCATATCGCTCATATAGCCATTCATGCATCATTCACGCAGGAGCATCCTTGCTATAATAAGAGCGGCAAGCATTGCAGCGGAGCCTGCAACGAAAACTCCTCCTCCCCGTGAGGGTTTCTCTGGTGTTGGAGTTGGTGTTGGAGCGAGATGGCCGGCTTTTGCCTTTACAAAGAAGACCTTTACAAGATTTGTTCCTGGAATTTCAACTTTGTAGCTACCTTCTTTATCCGGAATGTACTGGAAGCTTATTGACTTTGTCTCACCCGTCTTAAGTATTATTTCCTCTTTGTATGCAGTCTCACCATTAACAAGCACCTTCACAGTCTCTTTACCTGTTTTTCCCAAATTCCTCACATTAAACGATATTTCAACCGGTTCTCCAGCCGTAGTGATAAACTTATTCACGCTCAGCCCTGAATACGTCAGCTTTGGTGGGAGCGTGATTTCTGTGGTAATGCTTATCTGAATACCCCTGTCTATCCTTAGGTCGTAGAATGAGTAAAATAGCTCCTCTGGAGTTTTTACATCCCTCCATCCACCCACTGCAGCGAGGCTGTTCTCCAGTTCACTTTTGCAGTCTTTCCAGTAGGATGGATTGTCGACTATGAGAAGACCACCAGATTTGAAGAAATATTCAAGACCTGATACTTCTGGATTGCTTCCGACGTAAACTGCTACATCAACGTCCGAAAGTTCATCATATCCCCTCATACCTGCATACGTGACAGGCGCTCTGCTGTCCCTCTTTATTATATCGAGGAGCTCTGGAAGCAGCTTCTCAGCTCTGCTATCGCTACCCCTGACCAGGGCAACTCTCAAACTCGTTTTTTCGTAGTGCTTGTAGAGGTAGGCAAAGATGTTTGTGAGCATTTTTTCTGCGTCCTCTTTATTCACGCTGTATTTCGATGACTTGAGATTTGAGAGGGCATTTTCCACACTGAGGTTGTTTGTTTCCGAGATCCCCCCACTTCCAAGCACGTAATTGTTCGCTGAATATACAACAGAGCCATTCATAACGTCACCAATGAGAACAGGTTTGTCATAAATGAGCGGTTCTGTTATTATCGGCAGGGTTCTTGAGAGAATAGCATTTCCAGCTTTAATCTGTATTGTGTGTGAGCCAATAGAAAGAGGGGGAATCTTAATGCCGACCTCTTTAACTTCATATCCTGACATCTCAACAGTTTTGTTTCCCACTTCCCTTCCATCAACAAGAACGGTGAGCGTAACACTGCCCTTCTTATTAACCTTATTTGCCACAGTAACCTTCAAAGTGTTTGATGCACCTTCGGGAAGCTGCACCGCTTCAAGTCTTGCATCAAATACCATAAACTGGTTCGGTATGGTGTAATGTCCAACGTAGAATGTAAGCTGTTTTTTAACGTATGGAGCATTCTCACGGGATATTGTGCCAATGCTTGGGCTGTAAGAGCCTGAATAGAGAATCTTGTTGTAGAGTTTGCTGTAAGAGCTGTATGTTGAACTGAAATTCAAAACATCAAAAGCGTAGGCGTCAAGCTGGTACTTTCCCTCAATCCAGTCTTCCTTGACATCTATGCTAAAAACACCGTAGGTTTCATCCTGATAACCAATAATTCTTTTCTGAATAACGCTCCCTCCAACGACATAGCCCTTGGGATCCTTTACAACCACAACAAAGTCCACAGCAGCAGCTCTGCCCCTGTTGATGTCCCTGATACCGGTATACAGCTGTATTTTGTCGCCGTGTTCGTATATGTTGCACCACCTCGGGATGTACCTGTCATATCCGTAAACGTATGTAACAAACGCAGCTTTAAAATCTGACTGTGAGAATGCAAAAGAGGGAAAAGAGCAGAGGATAAGAATAACAGCGATAGCAACAAGTTTTACAGGAATTCTGCGTTCCAGCTGCAGTACCATGCTTACATTGTTATGGAAAGAAATAAATACTTTATCATTTAAAGTTTTGAAGATTTTTGGGTGCTCGTATGCCAGTGCTTGCTGTATGTTCAGGTAAGGGCGGTGTTGGGAAGACAACAGTCTCAGCAAATCTGGCAGTGTCTCTCTCACCCTTCGGCAAGGTCTTGGTAATAGATGGCGATATAGCACTCCCGAACCTCCACACATTCTTCGGCCTTGATGACCCCTTTGTTTCTCTGCTTGATGTTTTGAAGGACATAACATATCTCAAAGACGCTATTTACGGAATTAAGGTGAAACTGAAGGGAAGTGAGGATGAGGATATTGTAAGTGAACTTCACGTCCTGCCCGCTTCAACTTCTGTAAAGGCACTGGAAGAGATAGATATGGAAAGACTTAAAGATGTTCTCGAAAGTCTGAAAAGAGATTACGATTTCATCATAGTGGACGTTGCCGCTGGCCTGAGCAAATATGCGATAATACCAATGCTGAGTGCTGAGGCGTCATATCTTGTAGTAAATCCGGAGAAGGCATCAATAATAGACTCGCAGAAAGTAAAGAAAATTGCAGATGTCTCCGGTGTGAAGGTAGAGGGGATAATAGTCAACCGCTACAGGGGAGAAAAAAAGATGGTGGAGTATGCTGAAAATGTAGTAGGAGCTGAAGTCATCGGGCTGATAAGAGAGTCCAAGCTCATAAGAAAGTGCTGGGAGGAAGGAGTACCTGTCACAATGAGAAAACCGTATGCTAAAGTATCCAGAGACTTTTTTGATCTTGCAAGAAGGCTTACCGGAGAAAAAATAGAAGTGAAACCCTACGGAAAGCTGAAATATCACTTGGGGTGAAATTATGGATGAAAAGAAGATTGTAGATGTTCTTATGGATGATGACACTTTCATCGTTAAAAAAAGAGGCGAAGAAAGTACGAACCGGAGTGGAGAAGAGAAGGACGAAATTGAAGGCCAAAAAGAAGTCAAGAAGACCGAAAAGCCTGTTAAAAGCACACTCCTCCCTGAAATAGATAGGGCTGTTTTGAGAAGTGTTATTTTCGAGACAAAAGAGCCGAGGATAATTGCACGTACCACTGGCTATCCCGAGATTGTGGTCAAAAAAGCTCTCGAAAGGCTTATAGAGAGAGGATATCTAACGGAGGAGCTTGAGCCAACTGAAAAGGTGTCGGAGGTCAGATGGCTCAAACCGGTTAAGGTTAGCATCAAGTACGGAAAAAGCAGGAGAGTGGCGATAATAGATGTGGCGATAATCATAACAGTTTTTCTGTTTCTGTTCTCTTTGCTCCACTACCTGTTTCTTTAAATTGAAAATTTAGTCAATTCCAGAATTTGCTAAACTGTGGAAAGAAACTCTTCGAGTTCTTTTTTTACAGGTAATCCCTCTCTCGCCCCTACCTTCTCAATACATCTTGCTGCTACATAGTTTCCCGCCATTCCACAGGTTTCAATATCGTATCCTTTAAGAAGAGCGTAGAGAAAACCTGCATTGAAAGCATCTCCTGCCCCCGTTGTATCCACAACTCTAACATTCAGGGCGGGTATTTTAAATCCTCTTTTACCGTCCGTGACGTAGCATCCCTTCTCACCGAGCTTGACTGCAACGATCTCAACTCCCCGGGCTATTACCTTTTCTGCCCCTTTTCTGTAATCTGATCCTGTTATCTTCCTCATCTCCACCTTACTCGGAAGAAAGACCCTCGTTTTGTCGATGAGACTCCATATATCTTCTCTTTCAGCATACAATGTCCCGGGATCGAGACTTATAGTATTGAGGGAGGCAAGCTTTTTCTGAGCTTCAAAAGGTTTGTTGCTGTACCTGCAGACAAAGGATGTCATGTGAATAAACTTATCCCTCAATCTCACTTCTTCAAAGCTGACCTCATCATTTACTCCCGGATCAACGAGTATTGCCCTGTTGCCTTCAGGATCGACAAAGACGATTGCACAGCCACTTCTTCCTTCCGAGACCCTTATGCCAGACACGTCAACGCCCTCTTTTTTAAGACTGTCAAGCAAAAATCTGCCCTCCTCATCCTTCCCAACTCTGCCAGCGAAGGCGGTTTTTATTCCGAGCCTTGATAAACCTACGATGGTGTTTGCCGCTGAACCTCCCGGGGCTACTTTTACATCGATCACAAACCCCTCTTCCTCTCTTGCAGGAATTCTGTCAACAAGGTATAGCTTGTCAGTGTTCAATGCTCCAAAGCCAACAACGTCAGCCAAGCTTCCCGGCCCCCCCTCTGATTCTCTTTCGCATTCGTTTTGATTTCCCGATGATTTCATCGATATTGCTTGAAGTTATCCAGTAAAACTCCACTTTTTTCAGCTTATCCGCTATCTCGCCAACAACTTCAAAATCCCCTTCAACGAGCCTGTTAACACCGGCAATACCTTCGCTTGCGTAGGCAGCAACGACTGCTGCGTTGCCAAAAGCAGTTTTTGATATCACTGCAAGACTTGAATGCCTGATTGCAAATTCATTGCCATTAAAGGAGACTGCCAGACCTTTATTCTTGGTGTACTCGAGCATTTCAAAATCTGATATGCTGTCGCCTATTGCAACAGGATTTTCGACCCTGTAGTTTTCCACAACGTTCTTCTTTCTCTTTCCCCCCATAACTACAACATCATTGATGATTTTACCGGCCTGCATTCTGCTCAGATCTTTCCAGAAAAACTCATTGAGCCACTCAACGCTTTTATTTCTCTCAAGCTCTATCTCTTCCAGCGATTCGATTTTTCTGACAGCATCAAGCAGAATTTTTTTCTCAGTTTCTGGTAACGGGTACTTTTCGGGTATGAACTCCGTTCCGTATATATTCTCTACTCCGAGGGGAGTGGCACTTACTTCGAGAAATTGAACGTATGCGGTTGAAATTACTGCTGCCCTGAATCTTTTTATCAGATAGTTCATCGCTTCCTCTGCATCTGGAACATAAACGGGCTTTGAGAGCTCTTTTAGCTTCTCTGACGTAACTCCAGCAGCAACGAGGAATGGAGCAAGGAGACGAAGTGTATCTCCAGCATTGTAGTCCTGCTTTTCCACGATGTATGCAAGATAGTCGTCGTACTGGCTCAGCCTTTCGAAGAATACAGGAGAGAAGAAATGAGATGCTACTTCGTAGGCAAAGTCGTTGGTTACCCAAGGTCCCTCCCAGTCCGTAAAAAACATGAAGGTCATTTTTACTTCTGACCTCTTTTTTTCATCCTGTAAATCCTTCCCTGAAGACCATGGAATAGCGAAAATCCCTCAGCATACTTCTGATCTATTGCTTTTGTGTCGAAGGAAACGAGCTCTTCGCTGTACAGAGCATGTTCTGAATATCTTGCTACCGGGATAACGCTGCCTTTGAATAGCTTCAGCCTGACCCAGCCAGTAACCCGCCTCTGAGTCTCATCGATGAACGCATTCAGTGAATCGAAGAGGGGATCGTTTGTAAGGCCGTAATAAACGAGTTCAGCCCATTCCTCTTCGACAAACTTCTTGAATTTTAACTCTCTTCTGCTCAGCACGAGTTTTTCCAGATCCCGATGAGCCGTAATAAGTATCGTTGCTGCAGGATGTTCATAATTTTCCCTGGCTTTCAAACCCAGAACTCTGTCCTCCATCATGTCAGTCCTTCCAATTCCATGCTTTCCACCTGTTTCGTTTAGCTTCTGGATCAGTTCAAGACCTGAAAGTCTTTCACCATTGAGGGCAACAGGAATACCCTGTTCGAACTGAATTTCAACTTTTTCGGGCTTATCCGGTGCATTTTCAGGGCCTGCTGTCCACTCATAGATATCTTCAGGCGGCTCAAAAGATGGGTCTTCGAGCCTCCCACCCTCTATGCTCCTCGACCACAAATTCTCATCTATGCTGTAGGGTTTCTCCTTTGATACAGGAACATCGATGCCATGCTGTTTTGCATAATCGATCTCCCATTCCCTCGTTAAACTTAACTCCCTCATTGGAGCTATAACCCTGAAACCGTACTGGTAGAACACGTTTTCAAATCTGAGCTGGTCGTTGCCTTTGCCGGTGCATCCGTGGGCTATTGCATCTGCGTTCTCTTTCTCTGCAATTTCAACGATCTTTTCTGCTATCAGAGGGCGGGCGATGGAAGTTCCAAGCACGTAGCCCTCGTAGTCTCCATTTGCCTTTATGAGCTTGAAAAGGAGCTGAACGTAGTCCTCTTTTGCATCAATGGTGTAGTGTACATCTGCATATTTTTTTCCCCTCTCTTCAGCTTTTTTTACTTCTCCCTGACCTATATCAACTGTAACCGTTACAACTTCATCAAATCCATACTTTTCTCTGAGCAGAGGGATGCATACAGTTGTGTCCAGTCCGCCAGAGTATGAAAGCACAACTTTC
Organism: Archaeoglobales archaeon; assembly: GCA_029984855.1. Classification (GTDB taxonomy): domain Archaea; phylum Halobacteriota; class Archaeoglobi; order Archaeoglobales; family Archaeoglobaceae; genus Archaeoglobus_C. The sequence continues at coordinate 11,170 of JARQZL010000147.1, forward strand.
ATATGCTTTGCTGAAGGGTGGAACTTAAAAATGTTTTTAACTTTTTAAGCGTTTGAGGCTTCTGAAGTCCACAATCTTTAAGTATTTTCAATATTTACCTTCAATCAATGCGACAGAGGTTTGTTCTTGATACAACAGCCATTACAGACAGTGGAGTGAGAGTAAAGGAGGGGTACGAGTCCCTTTGTGAATCCGCACAGGAAATACTCGATTTAATAGCAAGAGCAAGGCTGAGACTGGAGATAAGTTGTTACATCCCTTATCCGACGGTTTACGGAGAGCTGATAAGTTTTCTAAAGAGGCACGAGTGCAGCGATGAGATATATATCAGGCTCGACACATGGCTTGTTAAAAAGACCCCAAACCGCTATGAGGTTAAGATACCGGCAGCAATTTTTTATGAGTACGTCCTCACTATGAGAGAGAAGATAAACAGAGGAAGGAGGCTTGCAGAGGAGTATATATGGGAGAGTTCGGCCATATCCACGAGAGTTGGAGAAAAGGAGAAAATTCAGCAGGAAATTGGTGCCCTGATTGGCAAGTTCAGAGATAAGTATCGAACAACCTTGAGACAGGGAATCTTGGATAGCACTCCTGACTTGGACGTCCTGCTTCTTGCAAAAGAGCTTGAAGCAGGAGTTGTGAGCAGCGATGCCGGGATAAGAAAGTGGAGCGAGCGGATGGGTCTGAGGTTTGTTGAGGCATCAAAATTCCCCAGAATGCTCAAAGAGTATCTGACCCTTTCTCAGGAGTCATCAATGTCAGGGAACGAGGTAGTTTAGTGAAGAATACTCTTTGCTATCTCATAAGCCTTTTTCACGTGCTCTCCATCCTCTGCCACATCCTCGTGTCCGGGATAGAGCTTTCTGACCTTAAGCTCCGAGAGCTTTTTCAGAGACTCAATAAGGCTCCTCGCATCCCCTCCCGGAAAATCAACTCTTCCAAAACCACCATAGGCAAAAACAGTATCTCCACTGAAGAGCCACCTTCTTTCGGGCTCGTACAGACAGATACTACCCGGTGTATGGCCGGGGGTGTGGATAACTTCAAGCACAATCTCATCGAACTCGAAAACCTCTCCGCCTTCAACGGCGATATCTGGATTAACGGGTACATAGAGAGGAGAGACATTGCGCAGAGCGAACTCGTACTCTTTCAAATGCATCACAAGTTTGATGCCAGCTCTCTGCAGGATATCTGCAGCCTTTGCATGATCGTAATGAGAATGGGTGAGAAACGCATACTTCAGTTCTTTTACACTTGTGTACTTCTCGATAGCTTTGAGGAGAAATGCTGCATCCCCTCCAACATCTACGAGTACACCCTCCTCCTTCAGAAGATATGCGTTTGCAGCTATGGGAGGGGTAACAAACCTTACCGGCGTCACGTTACAGCAGCTCAACCGATTCTATTGTAACACTCTCCACACCCTCTATGCTCTGGAGCTTGCTGGCAAATTCTTCACCTATGTTACCCTCATCCGGTGTCACTGTGGCAACCATAAGTGCTTTCAGGCCAAAGGCTATGGGCTTTATACCAATATCTCTTATTTCAGTGTTTTCTGGAGCGGACTGTCTGACCTTCTCCGCAAGTTCATCCAGATTCACATCCACTCCTGCCGGCATTACTCGAATCATCATAATTACATTCCCCATTCTACCGCCTCACGGTCCAATAAACCCGCAGTTTTCACACCTATACTCATTTGCAAGCTTCCTGCATCGCTTACATCTGTACAGCATTTCCCCGCATGTGGGACACGGAAATGCCACGTAGTTTGTTCCTACCAGATTTGCTCCGCATGATATACAGCGATGTATGTCCATAACCCTCCCTCCTGATTTCTTCAGCTTTATTTCCCTTCAATCAGCGTACCTTTCGCATGACTTTGCACGCTCAGCGACGCTTGACTTCTCAATATATAATTTTTTACCCTTCCGGGCCTGAGGCCGTTGCAGACAAACATGTTCACCCCCTCCTCAACCATAAGTTTGGGAGCGAAGCCATCAACGCAGGTATTCCTTCCTGCAAGCTCGGAGGCTTTGATTCTCTCCACCAGCCTGCCGTTCAGGATGACTCCGTCAACGTCCGTTATCTTTACAACCTCATTAATTCCAAGTCTTGAGGCCACCCAGACGGCAACGCTGTCTGAAGTCACCTCCCAGCACTCCGGAAGATTCGAGCTCTTCAGAATGAGATACGGCAGAAGGACAGCAATTCCGGAAACTTTCCTGAGCTCGTTCACAGTTCCTACACCAAATGAGGATATATAGTATCCGTAAATTTCCATTCCTGCAATGCACATCCAGTGTGCTGCCTTCTCTGGAAGCTTCCTCTGAGAGTCCAGCTTTCTGACTGCTTCTGCGAATATCCAGCCTCCCGGAACTATCAGTATATCTCCACATCCCTCCAGCTCTTTCAGAAGTCCTTCGACCCTTGATGCCACGCTCCCGCCCATCTTGACAACTCTCATACACGCTCCACCAGCCTTGCCATGGCATATGCCGGGAAGTAAGATGAATAATCTCCATACACTCTGTTCACAGAGATGTACTCAAGATTTGCTCTCATAGTTACCTCTTCAATCAGGAACTCACCAATTCCACATCCCACTACCCTTTCAATTCCGTATTTTCTTGACTGACTGACGACTTCTTTTTCTATCCTTTTAATTATGGTCTCCTTCACCTCTTTCGCAAGTTCCCTGATGAGTTTTATACCAGCTTCTTCTATATCGCAACAGAGCTGTCTTGCAATGCGCTGCATGCACTCTTTCACGCTTTTACCTCTGCCATCCGGTGTTTCACATGTGTAGTGTTCCGGCCCGATGTCTCCGGTTACTCTAAAGACGTCGGCTGTTATGGCAAAGAATTCCGGAACAAGCGGTGCTGTAAAGAAAGGCAGGACATGAAAAACGGGAGTTCTCAGCACTCCCGTATAGATGAGTTCTCCCCTCTTCAACCTCTCGTAGTCCGTTCTTCCGGCCAAGATTTTCCTTTTGAAGGGTATGAGATCCGTCGTCGTTGAGCCCATATCTGCGAGTATGAAAGAGTCGAATTCTTCTGCAAGCAGCAAAACTGATGCAACCCAGTTGCTTGCCGCAAATCTCCTGGGAGGGTTTGCTGCTTTGCTGAATCTTCCCTCGACATCGAGAAAGTAAACATCTGAGTCAAAAAAGGCTTTTTTAATGGATTTTTCCACAAATTTTACTCCCTCCACCTTTGTCCTGAATGCATCGGAAAGTTCAGCCGTGATAACAGCTCCAACCCTGCCAGGATTGAATTCTTCTGCCATCACTGCAAGCTTTTTTTCAAGTTCCCCTGCTTTTTTCCACATCGGGAGGTATATCGCTCCTCCATATCCATTACAAAAAAACTTGAGATTCGCCCCCCCAACGTCAAGGCCCAAAGAACTCATTGAGTTTCGCCTCTTCCCCAAAGGAAAATGATTGAAAGTCGTAGCCGAGGGGGTATTTTTTAATCGCTATGCTGTGCGGTGGAAAGAAGTGTCCGAGATGCGTCAGCACAGCCCTCCTTGCACGTATCTCTTTTGCAAGCTGTAACGCTTCGCCTGCATTCATGTGCTTTCTGAAATGGTAGCCTTCCGGAGCTAACGCCTCAACAATGAAGAGGTCAGAGTCAAGCATAAACGCCCTGCTCTTCTGCTGCACGTCTTTGTTCGTGTCACCGCTTATCGCAACCTTGTAACCGTTCCATTCAACGACAACACCATGACTCCTTCGCAGTGGTGGATGGTTGACATCAACGAGCGTAACTTTCATGCCAAAGATTTCAAAAGGCTCATAGCTCTCAACTTCAACGCTCCGGTATTTCAAAAAGTCCATGTATTTCCCTATTTCTTCATGAACCTCGGGAGATGAATATACTGTTACATTGCTCTGCACTCTGTAGAAGTCGCCGAAGCCGGCAAAATGATCGTAGTGGCAGTGAGTCCATATTACGGCATCGACTTTCTCAACATCCATCCGTAAAAGCTGTGTTCGCATGTCAGGAGACGTATCTACCAGCAGCGTTCTGCTGCCGTTCTGAATCATGACTGAGAAACGCTTTCTCTCCCATCCATGCTTTCTTGCATCTTCGCATGTTTTGCAGTGACAGCCAATTACAGGCGTGCCTGGACTGTCACCTGTGCCGAGGAGGACAACTCTCATATCAGTAGGATGTTTTGAGACAGAGTCTGTCCTTTATTTCTCCAACAGCATCGAGCAAATCCTGCATTTTTATACTTTTTTCTCCCCTCAACAGGGCTTTAAGTACTGCTTCTCTGACAATGAGTTTGATCTCTGCCCCCGTGAACCCGCTGGTCATTGCAACGAGTTCCTCGATATCGTAGTCTCCATCTATTTTTGAAAGAATAAGCCTGAAGATTCTCCTTCTGACATTCTCCGGAGGTTCCGGAAACTCCACTATCTTGTCGAATCTCCTCCATACTGCCGGATCGAGTAAACTCGGGTGGTTGGTTGCAGCAATAAGAACAACACCATCTTCCACGAGATTGATCTCATCTATCGATTTCAGGAGGGTGTTTACTGCCCTTTTCACTGCGGCATGTTCATCACTTGTTCTTGTCTTTGCTACATAGTCAAACTCATCTATAAAGAGGATACAGGGGTTCAACCGCTTTGCTATCTCAAATACCTTTTCTATGTTCTTCGAAGTTTCACCAAGGTACTGGCTGGTTACCATTGACAGTTTCACTTCAACAAGGGGGATACAGAGTTTCCTGCTCAAGGCCCTTGCAGTCGTTGTTTTACCCGTTCCGGGTGGGCCTATAAAAAGGAGCTTTCCTACATCGGTCAGCCCTATTCTTTTCAGGTATTCTCTCTCCTTTATCGCCACTTCTATTTTCCTTACCTCCTCTATCTGCTCGTCATTAAGTGCAACATCACAAAAATCAACTTTAATCTCCTCTGGAGAGTATATCCTGACAAGTCCAAGCATTTCTGCCGTATCAGGATTTTTCTCAAGTTCTGTTATTATGCCCTCCAGCCACTCTCTATCACTGTGTCTTGGTTTGTTTCTTTTTTTTGCCTCCTCATACGAAACATTGAGGGAATTGTAATTCTGGTAGAAATATGCAAGAACTGGATTGATTCTTATAGCTCCTGCTGCCTTCGATGCAAACCATTTAACGGCAGCATCGAAGGAGGTGATTACTAACTGCTTGGTAAAGGAGTTCATATCGATAAATGGCAACTTCAGTATCTCTTCAATGCTGCCGAACTTCCTTGCAACTTCAGCTTTCACTACAAGCGGACGTGATATCCCGTTCTTTCCATAGAATAGCTTTCTGATATCTTTTGGAATATCGTCCTCATTGAGCTCATTAAACCTGTTATAAATTTCAGCCGTCAGGACAAGTTCTACCATCTTTAACATGCTCTCCACCTGCATTGTCCAATCCAAAACAATCTGTTTTTTTGTTTTTTAAATTTTTTGCCTTTTACTGCAGACACTGCAATCGACAGATTACATTCTGTTTACATTCTTTCAAATCAAAACGTTAATATTATCCATGATAGATGTGCGGCCATGAGGCTCAATGGAGTCGAAATTGAAGATACGTTTGCCGAATGTTTTGACATAAAAATTGCCCGCATCCTGATAACTGCCTACGACTATGACCTTGCGGAGATTGCTGCAAGAGAGGCTACGGGTTTTGGGACATCTGTCATAATGTGCCCCGCCGAAGCGGGGGTTGAGGGGAGAGCAAAGCCTGAAGAAACTCCGGATGGCAGGCCCGGAATATACGTTCAAATATGCCATCCGAACAAGAAAAAGCTCGAGCAACAGCTTATAGCCAGAATAGGGCAGTGCGTTCTTACCGCCCCAACTGCCAGTGCTTTTGATGCTCTTCCGGATGCTGAGGAGAGGTTTGACACGGGAAACAAACTGAGGTACTTCGGGGATGAGTTTGAGAAACTGCTTGATATTGGCGGGCGAAAGGTATGGGCGATCCCGATAATGGAGGGCGATTTCATAATAGAGAACGATTTTGGAGTTGTTGATGGTATTGCTGGAGGGAACTTCTTCATCATGGGCGAAAACCAGCCCTCAGCTCTTGCTGCAGCTAAAGCAGCAGTTGACGTTATTGCAGGTATTAAACACGTGATAACTCCCTTTCCGGGCGGAATTGTTGCTTCTGGCTCAAAGGTTGGAGCAAAGAAGTATAAATTCCTGAAAGCATCAACAAACGAACGATTTGCTCCCACACTTAAGGAACGGGTGGACTCGGATGTTCCGAAAGAAGTTAACGCAATATACGAGATCGTTATAAACGGCCTGAACATTGAGGCTGTGAAGGGCGCAATAAGGGCTGGAATACTGGCTGCAGTGAGAATTCCGGGGATAGTGAAGATAACTGCCGGGAACTATGGCGGAAAACTCGGAAGGCATGCGATACATTTGGGAGAGCTATTCTGACCTTATATATTCTCTATATATTCTCTTACTATACACTCAAGCCACTTCGGCAGTACGAACGAAGCTGTATGAACTTCGGGAGTGTAGTATTCCGTCTCAATTCTTCTTTCCTCGAATCTCTGTCTGATGTCTTTTACAGCAGTGTTCACGTCTCCTGCAAGCAGAAAGCTCCATACGCCTCCAGGATACATCGGGATATAGGAGAGGTACACCTTTCTCAACTTGAAGGGAGATGTGTTCTTCAGAACCATGCGGAAGTAACTCTCTTGCAAAGCGGGTGACTGACTCTGCATTGCGTAAACACCACATGCCTTGGCACATGCAGAGAAAAAATCCGCCGAGAACAGAGGCTCACTTGCAGGGCTTGGATCCGTACCATCAACTATTATGACATCGAATCTTTCCTTGCTCTTCCTAATATACTCTATTCCATCTTCTATAAGGAGTGTGAGTCTGGGGTCATCGAATGCCCCTCTATCTATCCTGATGTGCTCTCTGCAGGCTTTGACGACGTTATCGTCTATTTCTACCATTACGACCTCTTCTGGCTCATGCTTCAAAACCTCTCTTGCAGTTCCTCCATCTCCCCCACCAATTATCAGAACTTTTTTCGGATTGGGGTGAGTGAGCATCGGGACGTGGGTGAGCATCTCATGATATGCAGACTCAAACCTTTCGATAAGCTGAATGTAACCGTCGAGGACGAGCATCTTTCCAAATTCAGTATCGTAAATCTCAATATGCTGAAGCCCCCTGTGCTCATACAGCTTTCTCTTTACTTTTATCATTAATCCGTAGCCGTTACTCGCTTCTACAAACCATTCCATGTTTATATACACTGAGTTGGATTTAAAAAGGTAACTCTCAGTTGGAACGGGATTTAAGGCTCCAGTCCGGCATACTCAAGAAGGAGTCTGTAGGCTTCTTTCTCTCTCTTACTTCCGCATTTCTCCACAATTGTTCCGCAGTATCTTATCTTTTCCTCCAGAGCTCTGTTCGTTGCATACCTTGTTGCGTGAATGGTTGCCTCAATAATAGCGTTGAATCCCCTGTTAACTGCCCTGAGAGGCCTGTTGAGAATTTTACCTTCTGCAAACCTGAGAATTGCCTTACTACCTTCAAGGCTGCACTCAAACTTGCAGTAAGCTGCCGAGCCTTTTAAGATTGGTGGATCGATGGAAGTATAGAATTCTTCCGCAGGATCTTCGAAAGCGGAGATTACAAAGAGCACTGCATCGAAGCACACGTTCGCCCACATTGGACTCCCATTCTCAATGTTTTCTCTTGTATGGCTCGGAAAAAGCCTGGCTCTTGCAGTATTTCCATGTGCGTCATCGACAATTATACCGATTGGTGCTGCATTGAGACCCTTTCCTGCAGTGACGGCTATAACTTCGTTTATACCTTCTGTAAATCCGAAGTCTGATAGTTTACTTCGCTTGCACTTCAAAATCTCATCCCCCCTATCAGGGATAGAAATATAGACGATACCGTTAGATCCGCAATTGTACCGGGGTTTATTCTCCTATTCACAAGTTCGCAGTCAAGTGCGGTAAAAACCTCCAGATCTCCACTGAAAAGTTTAACAACTCCTTCTGCTTTCTTTCTAACCTCTTCTGCTATTTTCCTACCATGCTTTGCGATAACGAGCGGGTCAAGGAAGCGGGAGAGAAAGTGGTGGTATACAAGAACTATTGCAGTATTTATGTCGCCAAACTCCTTGAAAGCTTTGAAAATCCCCCTCATTCCTTCTATGCTCAATCTGTATCCCTCTGTTAACTCCCTAGCGATTATGTTCTCCTCAGGGGCCAGAAGCATCCACTCATACAGGTTTAGATTTCGCTTGATTAGCTCATTCTCCGTTCTATCTTCTTCGAGGCTCAGGCTTGATGCCTTCATAACTCTCGCTTCTGAAAGCCTGAAAGCTTTCAGTACGGCGAGCGAGTCATCAACTGTTGTTGTTTTCATGGCGTTTATGGCATTTGCTGTGATAGCTTCTGTATTTCCAGCATCCCACGAATAAACGAGAGGGATGAGTAGGAGAAAAGAGCCGAAGTGTACATTTCTGGCTCTATGCCATTTTGACGTCTCGATAACTGCCTGAAGTATGAGATCTCCAACCGTGCTCTCTTTTTTAGCTGCTCTGAGGAACACGGGATATGATGAGGCAGAGGAGGCAAGAAAATGCTCGTATCTGAGTCCCGGAAGGTCGTGCCCTCTGTCAACGTTCCCTGACTTTGGATTTGCAGAAAGCTCGAGAAGCAGCGATAAAACTGCTGCTGTTGCGGCTGTCTCAGGAGACCGGACTCTTGAATTCATGGATATTCCTCCTCAGGTAATCCTCAATGTCTGTCTCAAGTCTTTTGCAGGCTCGCTCTTCAAACATGGATAGAAATATATTTCCGCCCATCTTTGCATAGAGGTTGAGAACCGGGTGTGGAACCCTGACAAACGGCTTTTTCATCCCGAACACATCAGCAATAAGCTGGAATATCTCCCTGATCGTGAAATCTCTGGGTCCACAAACTGATGTTATCGCTTTCGCTCCATCAACAACTTTCTCAACACTCTCACATACAATCCTTGCAACATCGCCGGCGAAGACCGGAGAAATTGAGCCATGGAAGTAGGGAATAACAGGGCTTTTCCTCATAATTCCGAGAATTCTGTTAACAAATTTATCTCCAACACCGAACATGGCTGAAGGTCTCACGATAAGGTAGCTTTTCGCTTTCATCGCCTCAATTTCCCCCATCCACTTCGTCCTCTGGTACTCGTTACCGTCAGGGGATGCCCATAAGGCAGAGACGTGAACAATCCTTGGAATCACACTGACGAGGTTTTTAACAGCGTTCACATGTACACCTTTGAAGTCTCCTTTCAGCACGCCTGCCAGATTCACAACAACATCAGCGTTTGCCTTCTCCACGTCTTTCGTTGACCTGAGATCTCCGTAAATTGCATCGAAAGTCTTAACTGGTCTTCTGGCAAAGACCACCACCTCGTACCTCTTCAGGAGGGGAAGGACGTAGCTCCCCAGGAATCCCGTTGCACCTGTAACAAGAACTCTCACGCATCTCCCTCACTTCAAAGGTAAATTTAATTTGCTGTAGTTATTCCCCGTACTATGCGTCTCAGAATGTATGCTGATTTCATAAAAATAGAGCATACCCTGTTTGCCCTTCCATTTGCCTATGCTGGAGCTTTTCTTGCCGCCCATGGCTGGTTTGGATGGAGGCTCTTCTTTTTAATTCTAACGGCGTTCACAGGAATGAGAACTGCTGCAATGACTCTCAACAGAATTATAGACAGGGATATAGACGCTTTAAACCCGAGAACTGCTGGCAGACACCTGCCCGCTGGTCTTATAGTCCTGAATGAAGCATATGCAATTCTTGCCTTGTCGCTCGTGATCTACTTCATCTCTGCTGACCTGATAAACAGGACAGCGCTCCTGCTCTCACCAATTCCTGTCATCACCGCATGGGTGTATCCATATCTGAAAAGGTTCACGTGTCTGGCACACTTCGTTCTTGGTTTGTGCCTTGCATTTGCCCCGATCGGTGGCTGGATTGCAGTAACCGACTCATTTCAACCTCTTGGCAGTGAATCAATTCCCACAATTCTCGGTATCGCCGTTATTTTCTGGGTTGCTGGATTTGACATAATCTACGGTCTCCAGGATCTGGAGTTCGACAGGAAGTTTGGCCTGCATTCAATTGGTGCGCACTTTGGTGTTAAAACAGCACTCACAATCTCTGCATTATGTCACTTGGCCTTTTTTCTGCTGGTTGTATATACTCTTGCCGTCTACGGGACAGGAAAGCTTGCTGCAGCTGGAGTTGCAGCCATAGCTGTACTGCTGATCTACCAGCACATCATAGTAACGGAAAGAGAATACGATAAAAAGAGGATCCAGATCTCATTCTTCTATGCAAACGCAGCCGTAAGCGTGGCGATGCTTTTCAGCATTCTTGTAGGTGTTCTGGAGTGACATGGATGAGAATTGGAGTGAATAGCTCTTGATGCAAGGGTGTCTCGAAGCAACGGGAGATAAAGCTGAGAGCTTGTTTGATCAGGTAAGACTTACCTGACTCTTCCCGTCAACAGAGCTTGGGACTGTAATTGAATATGTTGTGGGCAAACCAACAGCTGGAATGAGCTTAATTGCTGCAGACTTTCCCTCTCCAAGCCCGTTGTTCGTTGTTGCGCCATCACTACCGGCACGAATGTCGGCAAGATCGAGCTTGATCATGAATACGTCTTCCTTGCTGTTCATAACCGGAAAAGAGCTGTCGTCATCACTCACTCTCCAGCAGATGAAGTTGTCGTGATCAGCTACTGTACCATTTGTGAGCTGTGCAGAAGCGGCATCGTCTGTGTATGCTACAACGAGCGTGCTGAAGTTAACAGGCTCACTGCCAGACCTGAGTTTGATTGTTATCCCCACCTCGTGAACGGTGTCGTTCACATCATCAACAGTTCCATTGACGCTCAGAACTCTGAGACCCGTTGAGGTCTGCTCAATCACTTCTTTTCCTGTCGTCTGAGCTCTCTGCTGAAGCAAACCGGCGGTGTTTATCAGAACGGCAGCAGCTATAGCCGCAACCAGAACCATCGCTATGAAGACAATCAGTGTACCAATTCCAACCTGTCCTTTCTCGTTTATTTCTAACACTCTGTCACCTTATACAATTAAAGTTTTAAACCTTATACCTATTAGTTTTTCCATAATGAAGAATTAAATTTTTATATAACATAGTTATATCCTCCCGAGATAATCGAGAGCGCTCTCAATCACAGCTCTTCCATCCGTATTCGGATACCAGAACGCCCTCTCTGGATGAGGCATCAGACCGAGAACATTGCCTGTTATATTGCATATGCCTGCTATGTTGTAAGTGCTTCCGTTGGGGTTCCACGGGTAGCCCGCATAGCTGCCTTTGGTATCAACGTAGCGGAAGACTATCTGGTCATTTTGAACAAGCCCATCTATGTACTCTTTCTCTTTACCCTTCGGAAAAATGACCTTGCCTTCAGCATGCGCTACGGGGAACATGACAACATCCTTTTCAAGCTTTCTCGTAAAGATACACTTCCCCCTGTTCTCGTGTTTTAGAAGTGAAGGCCGGCACTCAAAGCGATTTGAATCGTTTATACCCAAAACCATCTCCGGTTTTTCGGCTATAGGCCTGTCTTCATCGAACCCCGGCAGAGCACCGAGTTCAACGAGGACCTGAAATCCGTTGCATATGCCGAGGATAGGATAACCCTGCTTTATGAAGTCCTCAAGGTCGTTTTGCAGGACACTCTTGAGTCTTGCCGAGAATATGGCTCCAGCCCTGACATAGTCTCCGGCAGAAAAACCACCGGGAAAAACAAGACAGTTGTAGTCTGTAAACGTCCTCTGCTCTTTATCTCTAATCATATCGCTGTAGAACTGCTTGAGGTGGACAGACTCGCAGAAAACGCCGAATTCTCTGAAAGCTTTTACAGTTTCATCTTCACAGTTCGTCCCCTCTATCCTCAGAACTGCAACCCTTATTTCATCCCTGTCCATGCTACCACCCAGTAAACCTCGTCAGACCATCTCTCCACGCTTCATCCAGCTCTTCAACAGCTACGCTGAGAACGCCCTCAACATCAAAAGATTTACCACCGGTATAACCAATATGACTGGCCTTGAGCCCCTTCTTGGTAAAGAATCTCACAACCTCCTCTACCTCCCTAACCTCCATTATCCACCTCGTATTTGATTCTGAAAAGAGAGTGATGTATGCCTCACCTTCAACATCTATGCTACACCCCATGCCGGATGCGACGCACATCTCCGCAATAGCAACAGCAAGACCACCTTCAGCAACGTCGTGGCACGAATAAACCTTGAATTCTCTGAAAGCTTCAAGCATTGCTTTAGTGTACTCACTCAACTTCTCTGGCGATGTTTCTGGCACAACCGTGCTCTTCATCCCCGTCACAGCGCAGTAAAGGCTTCCTCCAAACTCCTTCGACGTCTCTCCTACAAGTACAATTCCACTTCCTTTTCTCTTGAAATCTGCAGTAATTGCATCTCTGACGTTTTCTACAATGCCAATCCCCATCAGTGTTGGTGTTGGTGGCACGCTCATGTGAGGAGTCTCATTATAGAAGCTAACGTTTCCACTCACACACGGCAGGCCAAAGCCTCTGGCCATCCAGCCTAAGGCTTTTACACTCTCAACGAACTCACCCATTCTCTCCTGTTTTTCCGGATTCCCGAAGTTCAGGCAGTCGGCAAAGCTGTGAGGAACGGAATTTACAGCAACGAGGTTTCTCACCATTTCGTCGAATGCTGATGCAGTTCCCCAGTATGGATCCATGGATGTCATCCAGGGATTGACGTCTGCAGTCACAGCGATACCTTTCCACGAGTTTGCAGGCCTTATTACCGCTGCATCTCCATGTCCTTCTCTGTTAATTCTGCCCTGGAGTGGTTTTACAACGGTTGAAGCTCTCACCTCATGGTCGTACTGTCTGATTATCCACTCCCTGCTTGCCACGTTGTAGTGGGAGAGCATTTCAAGCAGAGTTTTTTCGATATCAGCAGGCTTACTGACAGCATCAACAACCTCTGCATGCTTTATTACATAAGGTCTGCAGTACTCAACGGCTGAAACAACAAAATCAATATCCATCTCGTATATCTTGTAGTTGTGGTAGTAAATCCTGAGAATCCTGTCGTCTGTAACTCTTCCTACAACAACTGCAGGCACATCCCACTTCTGGAATATGTATAGGACTTCATCAACGTCCTTCGGCTTTACTGTAAGCATCATCCTCTCCTGACTCTCTGAAATCCAGATCTCCCAGGGAGCCATCCCTTCCTCCTTCAATGGCACCTTTTCAAGCCATACTTCAGCTCCGCAGCCAGCAGCGAGGCTCATCTCGCCAATGACACAGCTCAAACCTCCACCGCCAAGATCCTTCATTCCCGTGAGCAACCCTTTCTCCACAACCTCCAAGCATGCGTGGATGAGCGGCTCCTTTATTATGGGATTTCCGAGCTGAACGGCACTCCTCGATTTCTCTTCGCTTTCTTCCTCCAGCTCGGCAGATGCAAAGGTAACACCGTGAATTCCGTCTCTCCCTGTAGCACCGCCAGCAAGTATGAACAAATCTCCGGCCCCTCCAGCTTTACTGCGGATGATTCTGTCCTTTCTGGCAATACCAACGCATCCGACATTGACTATGCAGTTTGTCAGATAGCCATCGTGAAAGAATAGCATTCCCGCAACTGTTGGAATCCCCACCCTGTTGCCGTAGTCCCTTATGCCGGAAACTACACCTGAGAGCAAATACAGGGGGTGCTTCGTACCCTTCGGTATATCTTCAGAATCGGGTCTGCCAAAGAAGAGCGGGTCTATGAGTGCAACTGGCTGTGCACCCATGCAGAGGATATCGCGGAGTATGCCCCCTATGCCCGTTGCAGCCCCCCCGTAGGGCTCTATGGCAGACGGATGATTGTGTGATTCAAATGCAACAACGTAAGCGTATTCGTCGTCAAACTCAACCACTCCGGCATCCTCTTTTATTGCGGATATGACGTATTCAGCATCGACATCAAATAGAAGCTGCTTTAGATAGCATTTCGAGCTTTTATAGCAGCAGTGCTCGCTCCATGCCTGGGCTATGGATTGAAGTTCTATATCGTAGGGGTTTCTTCCCTTCGAGGCGAAGTGCTCCTTTATCTTTTTCATCTCTTCGATGTTTAAAGCTAAACCAAGCTCCTGGCTTATTTTTACTAAATCCTCGTCGTTTGCATCCAGAACGTTAATTTCGTAAAGCTCGAAGGGAGTATCTGCCCTCTTGTAAAGCATCACTCAACCCACCTTATCTGGTAGTTCTGGATAACGGGATTAATCAGGAGTTTTTCACACATCTGCTTTATTTCTCTCTCTGCGCTATCCCTGCTCCTCGCATCTATTTCAATTCTGAAGACCTTTCTTGAAGAGACGGATTTGACGTTTTTAAAACCAAGCAGACGTAATGCTTTTTTCGTAGCCTCACCTTCGGGATCGGCAACACCCTCTTTCAGCTCTATGTAGACATCGGCTATCATGGCTGCGAGTAAGCCGCGAGATATAAAATGGTTTTGAGATTTGGTTTTTAAACTTAAATTTCTTTCAGGGCTTCGGGATGTCATATAAC
>JARQZL010000148.1 GCA_029984855.1 Archaeoglobales archaeon
TTACGCTTATCAATTACTCACTACTCTATCTTTTCCACGATCAACCGTCTATTTTCTACATCGATCACAACCTTTACCTTTTCCTTATCTTCAAACGGAAAACGATCGTCCTTGGCAACGTCTGCAGACTTTTTGGTTCCTTATGAGTTTTGAGATTTTGATCTTGATCTTGTTTGATGTGAGGTGTTTTTATGGAGATAAAGTGGAATTTCGAGCTTAACGTGATTAAGGAGTACCTGAGCAGGTTTTACAGATCGGATTTTGCCTGCATTAGGGAGTATGTGGCAAACGCAATAGCTGCCCAGCACAGAGCTGGCGTGAGTTATCCCGTCGTAAACGATCCCGTTTATGTGGAGATCTCTCCTGAAAGAATCGTCATCGAGGACAAAGGTGTTGGCATAAGCAGGCAGAAGTTCAAAGAGGTCTTCATGTGGTTCGGCAGGAGCGAGAACAGAGAGGTTGAGGGTGTGCAGGGCAGGTTCGGCCTAGGAGCAAAGTCCTTCATGATGCTGACCGGCGACACGGGAAAGGTTGTGATGAGAACCAGATCGAGAGAGGCAGATGAAGCTTACTCTGCCGTCTTAACCTCAACTGGGGCTGAGATAGTCGACGACGGTGGAAAGGACGATTACGGCACTCGCTTCGAGATTTACCCTGAGAAGCCACTTACGGCTGAGAAGGTGGAGGAATTTTACAGCGGAGTTGCCAGCCACTTCGACTTCTCCCGCATACCCGTACGCGTTAAAGCGTGCGCAGACGAACCCTTCAGCGTGTACATTACAGGTCACGAGCTGAACGTGGTGAGAGACAGCAAAGATGGCGAAGATTCCACGTTGCGGAGAACCGAGAAGGTTAAAGAGGTGGAAGCGATTTTCGGCGTGCAGAACCACGAGATCGAAATTCTCGAGTACAACGAAGTCTATGAGCTCGGCGTTCTTAAAACCAGACCTTACCACGAGCTCAGGTGGTGGAGAGACAGCAGAACGGCCGTTGTACTTGGTGACGTTCTCGTTGATAAAGCGGTGTCGGCAAAGAGATTCTTCTTCAGGATAAAGGTCGAAGACGGCAGAGAAACGGAAATCCTGGGTGTGAAGGTGAGAACTCCCGAACCCCTGCCAAACAGAGACGATTACAGGGGACTGGATGAGTTCATCAGGCTTGTCAGGCTGCAGCACAGAACGGAGGACTTCAAAAAGGAAGGTTATGATAAGTACCTGAATGTCAGTCCAGCGGATCTGGCCTCTCTTGGAGGTTTTCTGAAAGATCTCAGGCGGGCTGTGGACAGAGTTAAAGAAATAGCCAGGGACTGGCAAAAGTATGATGAAGAGCTGCTTCAGGCAGTCGAGAGAGCTCTGCCAGGATTCACAAAACTTGACAAAACGCTTCAAATTCTCCTCACCGAACTTCCGGCCTACGGATCATGGGGCTACGTGGAGAGCAACGGGAGGAGGAGAACTGTTACCGTTGCAGAAGTTCTGAACGCCCGCTATGTTTTCAACCGCAATGTCGGCTACGTCAGGAGGAGGCCGAGCAGGAGGAAGGAGCTGGTGATGGATGAAGAGGGGGTTTGTGCAGTCTACACGGAAAACAATACAGCCATCGAGTTCCTCAAAAAGAACGGAATAAAAGAGGTGAATGTCAGAGATGGAAAAACG
This sequence comes from Archaeoglobales archaeon, assembly GCA_029984855.1. GTDB lineage: Archaea > Halobacteriota > Archaeoglobi > Archaeoglobales > Archaeoglobaceae > Archaeoglobus_C. The sequence goes on from JARQZL010000148.1 coordinate 1,656, forward strand.
AGAGTCAAAGTTTACACCAGCGTGTGGAACGGCTTTGAAGGCGGTGATGCCGAATACATGGGCTTCGACAGGCTGATCTACGGGTGGAACGGTGAGGTGTTTGTCTACGCCGGGAAAGTGAGCGAACTCAAAGGCAGGCATCTGCCGGCGTGCAGGGTGGTGATAGGGAGCAAAAACCTTTACAGAAAGCTCAAGGAAGTATTCGGAGACTTCGTGATGACTTATAACGAATGGTTGAAGTTCGTTTTCGACACCACTCTTGTCACCGACGGATACGAGGTTACGACTCTCAGCTCTCTCTGTGGAACTGTAACCGGAACTGAAACTGGAACCAAAACCAGGATTGGAACCGAAACTGGAACCGGAATCAGAACCGGAACCAGAACCGGAACCTCCGGTGAAACCTGCCGCTTTGTTGAAACTTACCATACAGCATTACTTCCTGCGCTTGAAAGGGTTATGGGCTTCAGAATACTCGCTTTTGTTGATGCCACCGCTTACACTCACGCCAGAGACATCCTCGGAGCCAGAAAGCTCGAAGACTGGTTCAGAGACTGGTGTAATGAGTCGCCATCGTGGAGGATTGCCAGCATGGCTGAAAGAGTGAACAGAGAGAGTGCCGAGGCACTGCACCTTGTGCTCATGCACGGAAGGAATTACAACAGCATTTTCAACGATCTGGTCGAGATTGTTTACAGGTATGCCGGTGTCGGGAAGGGCAAAGAGATGGAGGAGCTGAAGAAACTTGCTGCTCCTGTTGTGGAAAAAATCGTTGAGAAGTACGGAACGCTTAAGCTGGGCAAGTTCCCGGTGAAGGCTTTTATGTACAGGGGGCCTGTAGAAAAGGGAGATCTTGATGGACTTACGGCTGAAGGGGTCAGGCTCGTTAACCCGTTTATACCATCCTTCACATACGACTTGGCTGGCAAAGCCGGAGATGAAATCAGGAAGCTGCAAGAGCTGCAGCAACGCTTCAGACCATTTGGTGCCCTGATTTACCACGCCGAAAAGGGTGGAGTGCTGAACAGCGGGAGTGGGAAAACAAAGGTGAGTGCGAGGGAGGTCGTGGAGAAGTACCTCCCATCGTTTGCCCGATCGAAAGAGGACTGGGAATTGCTCGTGAGGCTTGCTCCGAGGGTCTCCAAGAAGATTGCTCTTTCTACCCTGCTCTGATTTTTTTGATTTTGTAGCTTTTGTTGTTAGGAGGAGTTTTGTAGCTTTTGTTTGGGGGAATTGCCGTGAAGCTTAATCTTGTTGAAGTCAAAAAAGATGGTGATAGGGTTCTTGCCAGGTTCGTGAAGTCTGAAAAGTCTGAAGAACTCGTAAATGAGGCTAATGAACGTGAATGTAAGACCTGGAAAAAATCCCTCAGGATAGTGCTTCGAGAGGTCGTGGATGACTTCAACAGCAGGCATCCCAGATCGTTCAGTGGTTACAGATACAACATAGCTGACAGCATTGCAAACGAATTATACCACGTACTGGCTTCCGAAGATTGCAGAGCCTTTCGGGAGCTTGCTGCAGAGCTCGAAGTACCAATCCAGTTCAAGAATTACTGCAGAGTGTCCGGCACGAAGTATTGGCGTGGCTGGTGTCTTTACGCTTCGGTCAAAGTGGTGATTGGGGATGCTGCTGATTGCTGCAATGATTGCTGCAATATTGCTCACACATCAGATAATGTGAATACATCGGATAATGTGGCATCAGATAACGTGAAAGTTCTGGTTGAGTTCCAGGAAGCAAAAACAAAGTCTGGTTACGATCATGCGAGTTCGCCAGAACTGGAGATACGCAACTCTGGCAACTTCCACTTATATTTATGCTGTGACGATGCAAAGAAGTACGTAAAAGATGTTGAGAGGCTCAAACTGCTGATGAAAGTACACTTCGTTGCGAGCAAAGCCATAGCAGTCGTAAAAGCCCGTGGTAAAAGGTACATTGTCTTCGCAATCGAAGAAGATGGTGTCAAAAAACCCTACAGACCCTACGTCTTCGAAGTCGAAGGGAGGGCTGGTAGAAAGGGGGGCAAGTACCTCGTCGACATCGCAGGGAAAACACTATGGAGAACAGACAAAACACTTTTGTCGAGAAAGTACATCGAGGACTTGCCAGTAGAAGTCAGGAAAAAGATCCTTGAGCTGCTCGTTTAGTTTTGGTTTTAGTTTGTTTTGTTGGTTTTGGTTTTAGTTTTTTTACGCGGTGGTGTAGAATGGTCTGCGAAACCGGTAACGAGTCCTGCAGGTATTTTGAGAACGGAAAGTGCACGTTCGAAGAAAAGCCAAAGCCCAGAACAATCGCAGTAGATCTCGACGGCACGATTCTCGAATACGACGGCTGGAAGGGACACAGCCACTTTGGCAAACCTCTGCCCGGAGCAAAAGAAGCTCTGCAAAAGCTGAAGGAACAGGGATTTCTGATAATAATTTGGACAACGAGGAACAACAAAGAGGAGATAGCGAGGTACCTGAGGGAACAGGGCATTCCGTTCGACTACATCAACGAGAATCCTTTCGGCCCTCCTGACGGCAGCAACAAGATTTACGCAGACTACTACGTCGACGATAAGGCGGTGGAGTTCAGGGGGGACTGGCAGGAAGTTTTGAGGAAAGTTTGCGGTGCAAAAACGGATCTGAACAAACTTAAAGAGTTCGTCAACAACATCGTTGCAGAAGTGCTCGACGGAGTCCCGTGCACGGTGCAGACGACTGTGCAGATAGACAAAGATGAAGGAGAGGATATGCTGGTAGTTGACGTTTTTGTGAAAGAAAAAGAGGAAAAGGTTCTTGAGCTCTGGAAGACGATCTCGAACAAAATCAGAACGGCAGTTGATCGCGAGCTTGGAAGCGAGTATCAGAGGTTGCTGTTCATCAGAGTCCGTCAGGCTGCGGGTGTTCGGAACCGTCAGGCTGCGGGTGTTCGGAACTGACACATAATTTTTGGTTTTTGAGTTTTGCTCAGGTGGTTTCATGTTTTCAGTTAGTATGCTTCCTGATCGACTCAGGAATATAACTGTACGCTCACACAAGGAGCTCCGCGAGGTTATACGGGCTGCAGTTCGCAACTCACAGCTTAAAGAGAAAAGAGGAGAGGCTGCGGAGGCGTTTTATGAGGCTTTAAGAGGTGGGTTAATCAGGTACCCTCTTTCGCCCGGGAGAGTCCTGGAGCTGATGAACTACGCATACGAGTCAGGGCTTTACAAAAAAGAGCTACAGAAATTGCAGAAAGAGAAGAAGGTTTTCGATCCTGATCTGAAAGTCTGCGTTTACGAACAGGAAGTGCTGAAAGATGCAAAGGACTTGGCAGAGTTCGTTTACAATGTCGTGGGGGCCATTCCGAGAAAGCTGAAGAAGAGTATCGGGATAACGGCTTCTGACTGGATCCTCTTGCATCTATCCTTGGACATGCATTTTCCAACCAGATCCACAGAAGTTCTGGAGAGCATAAAAGAATCCTTAAAAGGCAGATTCAGGTCTGAAGAGGTCTGGAAAAAGTACGTTGAGCGGAACAACATAATTCTGAAGAACGTAAAAAACGACTTCGGAGTGTTGCCCGACGTTCGACCAGACCTCGTGCCTAAGAGTTTCAGAGTAAGGTTAGAGAGAGCAATAAGCGACATCATTTACTCAATACCCTTCGAGCTTGACGAAAACCTCAAAAAAGCTTTCACCGAAAGTTTCCCCACTCACGCGCGCATACCTTCTTATGATTTCTACGAAGTTACGGGGATGTGGCCGGGCAAGCTCGCTGAAAGGATCGTCAGGGATTACTGGGTTTACTGCAGTCTTTCAGAGAAAACGCGGGAGGTTGTTGCTAAGGTTGAAAGGAAGTGGACGAAATATCTGCCGTTCAACACGTACTGCCCGATCTGCAAGGATTTCGTCAAAGGCTCTGAATACCTGTACGATGAGGCTTTTCCGGACGACTGCTTCGCGTACTGGATTGCGAACCTTGTCACCCACTACAGGCATCACCATATCCGATATTATGACCTGAGCTGGCGATACTGGAGCTACGGAGACAAAAATCCCGAATATCAAAAGCTGGGCCACGACGGCTTCAGAACCCTCGTGAACAACAGGGCAAAGAGACAGCTGATCAGGGCAATCCTGAAAGATGAGAACCTGTCGGAGTGTGGCAAGCGAGAACTGATTCGGGCAGTCTTAAAGCTGCAGTACAACGATGAGAAAACGGTGGAACTCGTGAACAAATCCCTGAAGAAGCTTGAGCAGGGTAAAACCAAGAGCAAATCCACGAGAACCAGGAGAAAAAAGAAGACGAGGTGCAAAAAGTCGAGGATTGAACTGGCTGATCGTCAGGGTTCGATCTAGCCGATCTAGCATACGTCCGCTTTTGAGAGATCTCACTTTTTTGTGAGTTTTTACGTAAAGGGTGTGTTGTCATGCCCAGATATTCAAGATTCTGGCTGATAGACGGTTTTCGGGGTGACAGCGATCACTCGTGGCAGATAGGCGGTCCGAAGATAGATTATGAGAACCGCAACGAATACGCTGTTTACGACACGTACACCGTGGATTTGGCTAATTTGGTAGAAGACCCAGTAGAGGATGCAGAGGGGTTTACAGAGATTGTAAACTGTTACGTAGACGACTTGGTCAAAGAACTGGAACTCCTCACCGAATACCTGTACGACGACATCTTCTTCATCATGGCCAGCAACAACTACGGTTGGACGTATGACGTCATGGTTGCAGCTCCCGTGAATCCCGGAGACTTTCTGCAGTACGAGTACGACATGACACAGGCCGATGCAAGGAAGTGTATTGAGATAGCAAAGCTGTACGACAAGATGGACTTCGATGACGCTGTGAAAACGGTTCTGGGCGACAACGGAGAGTCTGAAGAATGGTTGGAACGGTTAGAGGATCTGGAGCGTCTATTGGACTGGGACTGGCTGCTGGACTTCACACAGCGCTTCGAAGAAGGGATGAAAGAACTGGAGGACTTCAGAAGGAGGTGTGCAGTCAGCAAAGGATGTCTGTATGACGTTGACATAACGGGACTGTACACGCTTGAGCAGGGAGAATACGCGGACGAGAACATTATCCTGTTTAAGTCGGAGCCGAACAGCAGCCTGAGGTACATAATGGACAGAAAAACACAACGGATCTGGCCGTTCCACTACTTATCCTCTTTTGAGAACAAGCCGGCGCTGTATTTCTGCATGTACCTTTCTGAAGTTTACTCATACTCAGGTTCAGGTGATGAGACTGAGAAAGAGAACGAAACGGAGGTAGAATCGAGAAAAAGTAAGGCGCTTAAATCGCTTAAATTCCTCTTCGAGGCGCTGGGTGAGCCCGTTGAAACCTCAAGGATAGCAGAATTCGCTGAACCTCTTGCAAGAGCTGGTTACAGGAAAGAAGCTCTTACGCTTGCCCTCTAATCTTGACGTTTTTGTTTGAGCAGTAAATACTCAGGTTTCTCAAAGGCTATAAGCAGTTGAACTATAAGCAGTTGAACTAATTCTAGAAATCCTCAAAACATTGTTTTGAAGTTTTTAGTTTGTTTTTAAGTTTTTTTGTTTGAGGTGATTGTGTTGTCCAGATCTGCAGGTTCTGTAGGTTCCAAGTACTGGAAAGCCTTTGAGCTCGTCAAACAGGCTGCTGAGCTCGTCGGAGTCGAAACCGTTAAGCGGATAGCAGACGGTCTGAAGTTTTCTTCCCGAACATCGATTGAACTGTGCTTCTGCGAGAAGTGCCTTTATCCGGGATACGCGCAAAATGTTGCCGCTACGAGAGTTTACGACATCGAGGGCTATTACACTTATTCTACCTGGGAAGGTGAAGGTGAACTTGTTT
>JARQZL010000149.1 GCA_029984855.1 Archaeoglobales archaeon
ACTTTCACAGTCTTCTGCTGAACGATAATTGCACCGGTTAGCTCGTAGATGTACACTTTGCCGTCCTCTGCAATCAGCGTGGCCCTTTCTGGCAGAGAGGTAGAAATCTCCTTGTGCTTGTAATCCACCGCCTTTTTGCTGTGACCGCTGTTGCTATTGCCATCGTCATCCTTGCAGCTCTGAGAAGTCCTCTGGCAGGCCATTTCGAGAACTTGCAGGCCTGCCAGCTTGTTTTTGTGGTCTCTCGTCACCGGCTGTGTGGTTGCCAGATCTTCGGGGGTCAATCCCTCGCCCCCGAGAGACCAGAGGCCCCCTATACGGAGGAGGTTCATCTGAAGATCACCTCCTCCGCTGGAACCTCCACACCTCCAACAATTACTCTCTGGATTCCCTGGACATCACTGTCACTGATGTCACTGTTTTCACCATCTCTGCTCCCACTCGGGCGGATCAGGGTTATGTGCACCCTGCCGCCCTCCTGCCAGTACACGCAGTGCACCGGTGGGTTGAGAGGGGAGGTTATCGGTCTGGGTCGGGGCCAGTCATAGATTTGAAGGACTGACCCATCCCTGTACACCAGTCCCAGTCCCCTGGAGAACTGAGGGTACGGGATAAGACCTTTTCTCTCGAGCCAGGCCTCCCAGCGGGTCTGAGCCCGAGTTGCAACCCTAACAACCGCCTTACAAATCGAAAGCCCTGTCTTCACTGCCCTCTTAACGAGGGCGCAGACCCTGTGAGCTCCACGGGCTCGTGGAACTCCTCCAAAAGGCTTAAATACTTCTTTTTCCAACTTATCCATGTTGTGTGCCTCCTTTCCTTTTTCAGGGGCGGCCGGGATTCGAACCCGGAACCGGCGTCGGTGTGGCGGCACCGACCCGGAGTCCGCCCCACTAAACTAAGTAAGCTCTATTAACTAAAAAATCATCAATTAGGGAAGAAAATGGGGTGTGACCGGAGATTTTCAAGGTAACCAGCTGGTGCTCCGTTTTCGCAGACGAGATATCCTGCAGGTGTTCCGTTTTCGCGGATTGCACAGCAAACCGTCAGAGGTCTGTGGTGCGAGATCGCAATAGGGACAATTATACTGGAACTGTTACGAACCACCTTGTTTGCTATCCCCTCGTCCCCGGCACCAGCAGAGTGAAACAGAAACAGAAGGAGCATTGCGGCCACAACATACGTGACGAATAGTACACACACAACTCGAGAAAACTTCACATCTAACACCTCCCGATTCCTGATTCAAAACTCTCAAAAGCTCAAAAAACGGTAAAAGATTGAAAACTAAGGGCTATTAGAGAACTCAATCTCTCTTTTTGAAGCGGTACTCAGCGACCATAACTCACGCGAAGCCAACCTAATCGCGAATCCGTTTTATAGCTAGGTCGATGCGCTCCACGAACTTTTCAGCTTCTTTAACTGCTAAAACAGCCTCTTCCTCGCTAGCAGAGTAGTACACGTCGTAATCCACCCGTTCCCTTCGCCTAAAGGCTTTAGCTAATGCAGCTCCGTAGACTTCCTCTATGTAGCCCTTGTTTACGAACTCCAGACCCAGCTTCGCCACGACTCCTTTGTGCGTTTTTGGATACAAGCGTTTGGTGCTCAAGAGAGCCTTTGCGGCGTAGTACATGGAATAGTACGCCTGGCTGATTGCTGCGTTGTACTTGCCCCTCTCGAGTAAAATCTTGGATGCTTCGAGAGCGTCGTAGGCTCTCTCCAAGTACTTTTCAACGTCAGACAATGACCACGCCCTCCCTTTCCACACCCTCAATGAATCCCGATTCGTTGGCTTTCAGCGTCGCGTAGTGTTCCTCGCTCATGACGTGCGGCGATATCAGCTCTCCGTACTTCAGAAGGATAGGGTAGCCCACATCGATTGCTTCGTCGAGAGTTAGAGAGCCCACCACGAGCACATCGATGTCGCTCTCTTCGTGGAAATCTCCTCTTGCAACGGAGCCAAACAGAATTATCCTCTTCACCTTTTCCCCGTACCTTTCCTTCAGCTCTCTAACGAACTCTTCGACTGCCTTCCTCTTGCTCTCGGATACATTGAGGAGATGCAGGCTCATCACCGCCAATACGACTCTTTCACTTTTAACTGTTTCTTCCACCCTCTTAGCTTGGAGGGCAAAGATTAAGATAGAGGATCC
>JARQZL010000015.1 GCA_029984855.1 Archaeoglobales archaeon
TCCTGAACTCTCTGAACTCCGTTACGGCGTCAAGCAGGCCGATCCCCTTCGCCCTCACATGACCATGCTCAACACCGAAATCCACGAGCTCCCTGCCGAGCATCTGATAGCCGCCGCATATCCCTATAACGGGCTTATCTTTCGCAAAACGTCTCAGCTTCTCGCCCATTCCTGCTTCCTTCAACGCCCTGAGGTCTGCCATCGTGTCCTTGCTTCCCGGAATAATAACCATCTCGCAGTCGATGTCGTCTTTGAGGTCGATAAACCTGCAGATTTCTCGCAGAGGCTCGAAATCTGTGAAGTTGGATATCCTCGGCAACTTCAAAATTCCTATTTCGCCGTTTTCTCTCCACTCATCCATGCAGAGTGAATCCTCCGACGGCATGGCTGAGTTCAGGTAGGGTATTACTCCGAGAACGGGAACGCCCGTAAGCTCTTCAAGCTGTCTTATTCCGCTTTCGAGAAGCTTTTCACTTCCTCGCAGCCTGTTTATTATGAATCCCTTCACGAGGCCTGCGATGTCGGAAGGGAGAAGCCTGTATGTCCCATACAGGGATGCGAAGACGCCTCCTCTGTCTATATCCCCCACTATGCAGATTGCCGGTTTTGCGATGCGGGCAATGCCTATGTTGGCCACATCTCTGTCGTAGAGGTTTATCTCAGCCATCCCTCCCGCCCCTTCTATCACAATCACGTCGTAGTTCCTGCTGAGCTCTGTGTAGGCTTCCTCAACAACCCTCATCATCTTTGGCACTTCTCTGTAGTACTCGAAGCTCGAAACGTCCTTTACAGCTTCTCCAAGTACGATTAATTGAGACATGAAGTCTCCCTTGGGTTTCAGCAAAACGGGGTTCATCAGTTCGTTTGGTTCTACGCCAGCGGCCCTTGCCTGAAAGGCCTGGGCTATTGCAATCTCCTTGCCCTCCTTCGTGACATAGGAGTTCAGGCTCATGTTCTGCGCTTTGAAGGGGGCGACGGCGTAACCTTTCCTGCTCAGAATTCTGCAGAGTGCTGCGACGAGAACGGACTTTCCTGAACTGCTGGACGTTCCTGCAATCATCAGTGCCACGTGGCAAACTGTCTTGCTGGAAGATAAAGCATTTTTGATTGGAAGACTATCTCAGGAACATGTAAGCCGGGTACGGGCACTTCAGCCGAGGCAATGGCGGCAGAAGACAGCATTATGGATATCGTTAAAAGTAAATGTACTATTCGAACTTGTCATGAAACATTTGCAGAAAATTTGAAGAAGAGGTAAAAATAGCTTTTTCGATTGCTGTACTCTCAGAACCGATATCAGGTTACTGGCCTGATCTCGCTGCTACCATACAGCCCGAGAGTTAAAGAACGCCCTTCGTGCTCCTAACATCTCCCCCTCTTATCTCGATGGCCTCACTGAAAGCCTTGGCAAAGGCCTTAAAGGCGGCCTCCATCGTGTGGTGCGCATTCATTCCCCTGAGCTGCAGATATACGTTTATTCCAGCGTTTCTGCACAGGGTGTCGAAAAAGTGGATGAAGTTCTCCGCTTTCATACCCTTAACGTCTCCGACGCTGCCATCAAAGTTGAAGTACCCCCTCCCGCTAACATCAACGCCGCACATAGCCACCGCATCGTCCATTGGCAGTATTGCATCACCAAACCTTGAGATGCCCTTTTTATCTCCTAAAGCTTTTTTTATCGCCTCTCCGAGCGCTATGGCTACATCCTCTATGGTGTGGTGTTCATCGACTTCGATGTCTCCCCTCGCCTTAAGCTTGAGCCCGATGCCAGCATGTTTTGCAAATGACTCGAGCATGTGGTTGAAGAAGGGGATGCCTGTATCGATTTCACAATCATCGCCATCAAGGTTTACCAAAATGCTGACTTCGACTTCTTTCGTTTTTCTCTCCACCTTTGCTTTTCGCATGATTGCTCCTCAAACTTGGATAATAATAAACTTTTCCGCTTTTTAGACGAACTTTTAACTTCTACATCTCTCTCAGTAATTGATCTTCCCTTTTCCTGCCTTTTTCTCCCGATAGGGAGCTGGCACGTACTCTACGCTTGGTCTTCTGCCAGCAGGCTGGGGATACAGCTCCATTAATGTGTAAACTTCCTTTGGAAGTTCTTTATTCACTGGCAGTCCCAGTTCCTTAGCATGTTCAAACGTTATCGGATAGTCGTGTGTCCAGTGTCCTGCAGTTAGTTTATCCGCAAGCTCTTTTGCTTTCTCCTCCCCAACCGAGTCCTTTACCAGGTTGTAGACGAAATCGTACACCTGTCTCAAAGCCTTCCTTGCAACATCCGCAAGAATCAGAGTTTCATCATCTATCTCATTTTTGTCTTTTTCCTCGAGGACTTTCAGAATTGACGCTGCAGGATACTGTCCCAGTTGAGGATCTACTGGGCCCAGTACAGCATTCTCATCCATGACAATTTCGTCCGCTGCCAGTGCAAGGAGAGTCCCACCAGACATCGCATAGTGCGGAACCATCACCCTGACGGGCGCTTTATGTTTCTTCAATGCCAGAGCTATCTGCTCTGCTGCCAGAACCAGACCTCCCGGAGTGTGCAGAATGAGGTCGATAGGCATATTATCCGGTGTCAGGTGTATTGCCCTCAGCACCTGTTCCGAGTCCTCTATATCTATGTATTTAAAAAGAGGGATGCCGAGCAGAGCCATTGCCTCCTGACGATGAACCATCATTATCACTCTTGAGCCCCGCATTTTCTCTATTTTCCGTATCAGGCTCATTCTTGCGTTGTCCAGGAGCTTCTTCTTGATGACTGGCAGAACCATCGTGAACATCAGAAATAGCCAGAAAAGATTCCAGAAATTGCTAATCAGATCTGCGTTTGTTATTGCCCTCACCCCCAACCGGTTCTGGTATACTTCTCATAGATTTTCGGTGTACTTCTATAGCTTTAAGTACCTTTGCAATCTGTACTCTTCATCCTGTCTGAATTAACTGGGATTTTAAGTATCTTTGTAGTGATGTGATTGTATGGCCGACCCAGATAACCAGAACCGGAATTCAGATACGAACCAGGAGAACAGCAGCCAGAACAGGAAAGAAGGTGCAATTACAGTAAGCCTGAGCAGGGAGCTCTCGCTGTTTGACATAACAATGATTGGCATAGCCGGCATGATTGGCGCCGGCATTTTTGCCCTCACGGGAATTGCAACCGGGATAGCCGGACCTGCAATACTCATTGCATTCCTGCTGAACGGCATCACTGCAACGTTCACGGGGCTTGCATATGCTGAGCTCGGCTCTTCAATACCTGAAGCGGGTGGGAGCTATCTGTGGGTGAAAGAGGCAATGGGAGACCACTTTGGATTCCTTGCCGGATGGTGTGACTGGGCAGCGCATACAATAGCCTGTGCCCTTTACGCAGTCACATTCGGTGCATTCTTTTCCGAGCTGATTGTCAGGTTCTTCAATATTCATGTTTCCCAGCCAGTTCTGGCAAAGGTCTCTGCACTGGTTATAGTATCTCTTCTCACCTATATAAACTACCGCGGCGCCAAAGAGAGCAGCACAGTTGGCAGTTCTGTCACACTCTTCAAGGTTACAATCCTCGTTGTTTTCGCAGCCTTTGGCATCTTCAAAACTCTAACAAGCCCTGGCTGGATTAAAGCTTTCACGCCCTTAATGCCCCACGGAATTCCGGGTGTGCTTGCAGCGATGGGCTTAACATACATAGCATTCGAGGGATATGAGATTATCGTCCAGAGTGGCGAGGAGGTCAGAAATCCCGAGAAAAATATACCAAAAGCAATAGTTCTTTCTCTCTGGGTTGCTGTAGCGATATACGTCCTCGTTGCATTCGCCTTAATAGGAGCGGTTAAGGCCGATATTCCAAGCTGGATGTACTTGGGCAAACTTGCGGAATTCAGCCTCATAAGGGTTGGCGATCAGATAATGCCATTTGGTGCAGTTCTGATTATCGCTGGCGGTCTCGTATCGACGATCAGTGCTATGAATGCAACAATATACTCTTCATCACGTGTGGCCTTTGCTCTCGGCAGAACTGGCTATTTGCCGAGATCTCTCTCGAAGATAGATGAGAAAACGAGAACACCCCATTTTTCAATCTTCTTCAGTTATCTTATAATCTCTATAATGGCCCTCGCCCCAATTGAGGCTGTTGCTTCAGCAGCAGACGTGATGTTTCTGATACTCTTTGTAATGGTCAACCTCGTACTCGTCATTTTGAGACTGAGGAGGCCGGACTTGAGAAGAGCGTTCAGACTTCCACTCGTACCCTGTCTTCCCGCCATAGCCATTATCACTCAGATCGTCATCGGTTACTACCTGCTCACAGAGCTCGAGCATGGCGGTTTCGTTGTTGCTGTCACCATTGCGTGGATAATTTTCGGCTCTCTCGTGTACTACGCATATTCAGAAAAGGAGAAAGCCCAAAGGATTGAGGAGGTACTAAAGACCGTTTACGAGGAGGTGCCGGTTGAAAAGCCAGCCTTTAATGTGCTGGTTCCGGTAGCAAATCCTGTTTTTGGCAGAAGACTTGCCAAGTTCGCAAGCGTAATTGCGGAAGAGAGGAGGGGCGGAGTCATAGTTCTAAGTATAGTTAAGCTTCCACCCCAAACGCCCCCTTCCTCAGCAACAAGATATATTGAAGAGGCAAAGAGGTTCATAGGGAAGATAACGAGATCGGTTAGCGTACCGGCAGGAGGGTTGATCAAGGTCGGACACAGCGTTCCGGATGCTATCCTCAATGCTGCCGAAGAAGTTAAACCCGATCTTATAGTTCTCGGCTGGAGAGGAAGGACGTTCAGGAAGGACTGTATACTTGGGAGCACAATCGATCCTGTTCTGGTCAAAGCGAGATGTGATGTTGTTGTCGTGAGATTCGGGCCAGAAAGAAAAATAGAGAGAATACTCATCCCGACAGCGGGTGGTCCCCATGCTGTCCTTGCCGCTGAAATTGCGAGAGATGTCGCTGTGCATGAGGGTGCAAGCGTGGAATTGCTGTACGTTGGCAGGGATGAGAGTGATGAAAAGAGGGCGAAGATTGCTTTTGAGGAAACTTTGAAGCCCCTTGAAGGGCTCAATATTAGCACCAGATTTATCCTGTCACAAAAACCTGTGAGGGAGATTGCAAAGGAGGTTGAAAAGCACGACCTCACGTTAATCGGGGCAACGAATGAATCTTTCCTCAAAAATTTCCTGATGGGTGTATTTCCGGAGAGAATAGTACAGAAAACAACCAGAACTGTGGCAATGACGAGAAAGTGGGTCAGAATCGTTGAAGCGATACAGAAAAAGAGAAAACTGGAGTGAATCCGCCGGGAGCTAAATTTGGATGCAGATATGATATATATTTTAATCTATATGAATTATTTACATAAATTTATTCAAAATTCCTCAAGCTCAAGCAGCTCTTCAAGGCTGAGCTTTCCGGTGTAAAGAGCCGAGCCTATCACCACGCCAGCAGCACCAGTTCTTTTTATCTCCTCAACATCATTTCTGGTCGCTATGCCTCCAGCGACGCACACGGGCAGAGAAGTACTTTCGACAATCTGACGGATTTTTCTTATGGCTGCTCCTCTCATCAAACCCTCAACGTCCACGTTCGTGTAGAGCAGAGAAACGTCGCAGTCCTCGTAAATCTTTGCAACATCTACGGGAGTGAAAGGAGTCTCTTCCTTCCAGCCCTTTACGACGACTTTATCCCTTCTTGAGTCTACAGCAATCATGATCCTGCCGGGATATGTAGATGCGAGTTCCTTTACCTTCTCCTCATTCTCTATGGCCATCGTTCCAACAATTACTCTGTCTATTCCCGAGGAGATAAGTCTCTCTACAATATCCCCGCTCCTTATACCACCACCAGCCTGAATCTCTGCCTTTACTTTCTTTCTGATTTCTACAATCGTATCTTCATGCTTCAGTCTTCCGCCAAAAGCCCCGCTGAGGTCTATTATATGAAGAGCTCTGGCCCCTCTTCCAACCCACATCTCCGCAATTTCTACCGGATTTTCAAGAGAAACAAGGACGGCATCCTCTTTACCCTGCTGGAGCTGTACACATCTGCCATCCTTCAAATCAACTGCCGGGATAATCCTGAACGTGCTCATCCAAATATCAGCCTCACATACCCTATGTAAGGTATGCTGAACTTTGCAACTCCAATTATCCATTCCGGCTTTACAGGCATCGAAAGTTCCGGCTGGTCTGGTATCGAGTTGTGATCTCCCTTTGTTATGTATCCTGACCAGGGCGCAGGTGTACCATCCGGCATTTTCTCTCCTTTCTCTATCCAGTACATTGCCCTGTGTATCACAGGGGTTCCGCCTTTTCCGTTCGGGTGATAAACTATCACATCCCCGTAGTCCCCAAAGCTCCTGTATCCTATTTTCTTCCCCTCCTCCCATGTAACTATTTTTGTTCTATCCGGGCTCAGGAGAAACACAACGTCTCCCCTGTGCATATGGGGCACCATGCTGCCAGATTCTACTGCAACCATAAATGGCCATGTACCTGTGATGGCTATACCAATACCAATAATAACCGCAACAGTAATGAGTGTTGAGAGGATATCTTTGATGATATCGTTCATGTGCGGAGGAATAAAGAATGGTAATTAAAGATATCGACTGGGGGATAACTGCAGGGGTAAAAGAGAATGATTACCAAGGACGTTGACTCCAAGCTGATCATAACAAAATTTGCCATGCACGGCTACAACGTGCATCCCTCAGCAGTCGAAGCTCTCAAGAGCGTCTCCCAGTCCAGCCTTGATGGTGTCATTGCTGAAGTCTGCAAGCACGCAAATGGCAGCTTTATTATAACCGCCAGAGACGTGTTGCCTTTTCTCAAGTACAGAAAAGAAAAGAAGCCCGAACCTGTGCATCCAGAAAAAGTAAAACCGGATATAAGGGTGATCAAGGATATAACCGGTAACTCATGTTGTGAGGGGAGCGTTAGCGACTTCGTATCCTACTTCAACTCAAGATATGAAAAACTTTCAGGAACCCTCAGAAGCAGAATAAATCCGGTACCAATTGCATCTCTGAGAAAGCTCAGAGCGGATAAAGTTGAGGTGGCCGGGATCATCAGCGATATTAGAGAAACCATGAATGGCAACATAATGATCAGGCTGGAGGATAAAACCGGATACATTAACGTGATAGCCAGTGGAAAGCTGAAAGAGGTGGCCACGGAGTTGCTCGGAGATGAGGTTATAGGTGTCTCCGGCTCATTAAAAGGTAGAAACCTGATAGCAGACCGCATCGTTTTTCCAGACATTCCTGCCAATGGAAAGAGAGTAAATTGGGGTTTTAGTGTTGCGTTCATCTCAGATACTCACTTTGGCAGCAATGCGTTTACCGAGGATGCATGGAACAGATTTGTTAGCTGGCTGAACTTTGAGATAGGAGATGAAAAAAGTCAGCAACTGGCGGAAAGCGTCAAATACATTGTTATTGCTGGAGATATCGTCGACGGTATCGGGATATATCCCGGGCAGGACAGAGACCTGGCAATAGCAGATATACACCAGCAGTATGAGGAAGCAGCATACCAGCTTGACAAACTTCCAAAACGCATTAAGATAATTCTCTCTCCCGGAAATCACGATGCTGTCAGGCAGGCTGAGCCACAGCCATGCTTGATGAAGGAGCATGCGAGCCTTTTCTCCAATAACGTAAAGCATGTTGGAAATCCAGCACTTGTTGATGTCAGAGGAGTGAAAATACTTATTTACCACGGAAGAAGTCTTGACGATCTGATAACAAAAATTCCAAGACTGAGCTATGAGAGACCGGCAGAGGCCATGGAAGAACTGCTCAAACGAAGGCATCTTTCCCCGTTCTACGGTAACCGATCACCCATTGCCCCTGAAAAAGAGGACTACCTCGTAATCGATGAGATTCCAGACGTACTGCATTCTGGTCACGTCCATACATACGAGAGCTCGTTCTACAGAGGGGTTTTTCTGGTAAATTCAAGCTGCTGGCAATCGCAGACTGAGTTCCAGAAAAAGATGAACTTATGCCCGGTACCTGGAATTGTTGCAGTTTACAACGGAGACAGCGTGAGTAAGCTGAAGTTCTGCTAATGTTAAAATATATTAGCTGCTAATGTTAAAATACATTGCCCAAGTGCTGGAGGGTGATTACTTGAGATTTAAGGCAAGGGTCATTTCAAGAGGGGATGCAGAGGGAGAGGCAATAGTCAGTAAGAACAGTTTTTCCTTCCTTGGCGATGTTGACGCAGAGACAGGTATTGTCACTTCAGGGGACATAAAGGGAGAGAGCATATCCGGAAAGATTTTTATTTTTCCTTCAGGGAGGGGTTCAACAGTTGGCACTTACGTATTGATGAGGATGAGAAAAGCTGGAACTGCACCAAAGGCCATAATAAACATGGAAAGCGAAGCAATAGTTGCAATTGGAGCGATAATTGCAGAAATTCCGCTTCTTGATATGCCCGAAGTGGATGTGCTGAGAGCTGTTAAAAGTGGAGACATCGTTAGAGTTCATGCAGGAAAAGAAGGATGGATAGAGATAAGATGAATTCCAAAATTGAAGAGATAAAAAAGAAAATTGAGGAAAATTTTTATATATATGACATGGAAGAAATCTCCGGAGGAGTGAGATTCTACGTCATTCCCAAGCATGAGAGCAAGCTGGAGATTCCCGAAATAGCCGGAAGATACGAAATTAACACTGGCTGGCATATGGGAGAAGCGGTGGTTGAGGTAAGGGAGGTGAAAGAGAGAAAATGGATAAATGTTATTCTGCTCATTGCAACTTTTCTTTCAACTACCCTCATCGGTTCAACTCTCTACAGCAGATTCAATATAGCCGGAGGAGTCCTGTTCTCATTTGCCATACTCTTTGTTCTTGGAAGTCATGAAATGGGACATTACTTTGCTGCAAGGAGGTGGGGTCTCAGAACGACTCTTCCTTATTTTATACCCTTTCCTACCATAATCGGAACACTTGGAGCTGTGATAAGACACAAAGGAGCTATACCAAATAGAAAAGCTCTCTTCGATGTCGGTGTTTCTGGCCCTCTTGTCGGTATAATCGCCTCGCTCATTGTATCTTATATAGGTCTCAATCTCAAGCACGAGCCCCCTCCGGTGAGCGGTACAGAGATAGGAATCCCTCCTCTTTTTCATATGGTGGCAACCGCTGCGGGGTTCGACGGAGGATACGTCCACCCTGTTGCCTTTGCCGGATGGGTGGGAATGTTCATAACTTTGCTCAACATGATGCCTGTCGGCCAGCTCGATGGTGGACACGTACTCAGGGCGATGATTGGAAAGAGGAGTGAAGTTATTTCGAGAATAATTCCAATCGCTTTGATAGGTCTCGGCTATCTGGTTGATATTGGAAAGGCTGGAGCGGGTTCGATATGGATTATGTGGGGGTTGATAACCCTATTTTTTTCCATTCATCCTCATCCATCCCCTGTAGATGATGAAACGTCTCTCGACTGGAAAAGAGTAATTCTCGGTATCATAGCCTTTATTATAGCCTTTCTTTGCTTCACTCCCGCCCCCATAGTGGCCTCAGGTTAGGTGCAGGAGAGATAAGGCTGGAGAATCAGAGGTTCAAAAAATCTAAAAATGGCGAGGAATAGCTACAGCCATGAGAACGATATTCTGGGATGACTGCGTCAAACTGATAGACCAGACGCTGCTGCCTGATAGATTCGAAGTAATCAAGTGCAAACGCGTTGAGGAGCTTGCAGATGCAATAAAGAGGCTTGCAGTCAGAGGTGCTCCTGCTCTTGAGGCTGCTGGGGGATACGGTATCGCTCTGGCAGCGTATGAGAGGGACTTTGCAGAAGTTGGCGAATTAAAGGAGCACATCAGAAAGTGTGCCGAGCTTCTTGCTTCAACAAGACCAACAGCCGTGAACCTCTTCTACGGAATAGAGAGGGTGTTGAGTGCAGCCATGCAGGGAGAGAACGTTGAAGAAGTTAAACTGCTCGCCTTGAGTGAGGCAGAGAAGATAGCCAGTGAAGATGTTGAGAGAAACAGGCAGATGGGTAAGCATGGAGCAAAGTTACTTAAAGATGGATTTACCGTTCTTACCTACTGCAACGCCGGGAGGCTTGCAACGGTCGACTGGGGAACAGCCCTGGGAGTAATAAGGAGTGCAGTTGAAGAGGGTAAGAAGATAAAAGTAATAGCCTGTGAGACAAGACCTCTCAATCAGGGTTCGAGACTGACAGCATGGGAACTCATGCAGGATGGAATAGATGTTACTCTGATTACAGATTCCATGGCCGGAATTGTGATGCAGAAAGGCTTGGTTGACTGTGCTATTGTTGGAGCGGATAGAATTGTGAGAGATGCAGTGTTCAACAAGATTGGAACGTATACAGTTGCAGTACTTGCGAAGGAGCACAGCATTCCATTTTACGTTGCCGCTCCAGAAACAACCTTCGACTGGGGAAAAGAGGCGAAAGACGTAGTAATAGAGGAGAGGAGTAGAGAAGAACTGATATACTGCAACATAAAGTGCAAACGGAGTTTAATAGCCCCCACGGACGTCGGGGTTTTCAATCCGGCCTTTGATTCAACACCTCTCAACTATGTTTCAGCCCTTATTACAGAAAAAGGAGTTATTTACCCGCCTTATGATGAAAACGTGCCAAAAGCACTTGGATTTTAGTCCTTCACCTTTTTTACAACCTTTATGCTCTCAACAACCGTGGTCGGGTACTGCCCCTCCTTCTTCTCAAGAGATTTAACCATGTCCCAGATTGTGAGTAAAGCCACGCTAACACCCGTTAACGCTTCCATCTCAACTCCGGTCTTGCTCACAGATTTTACCGTACATTCAGCTTTGATTCCTCCATTCCCAATATCAAAGGATAGCTGAACAGATGTGATAGGTATTGGATGGCACATGGGGATTAACTCAGGGGTTTTTTTCACTGCAAGAACTGCTGCAGTACTGGCAACTGCAAGTACATTACCCTTGGCCACCCTGTTCTCAAGTACAGCTTCCAGAGTTTCTTTTTTAAGCCTGATAAAGCCCTCTGCCACAGCAATCCTTACAGTATCTCCTTTATCTGATATATCAACCATCTTGGCTCTTCCGGACTCGATGTACTCCATTATACCACCTACGTTGTGTATTCGGCATTTATTCTTACATAATCGTAACTCAAATCGCAGCCGAATGCATAACCTTTTCCATTACCTTTGTGCAGATTAACGAGTATTTTCAGCTCTTTACTCTTTTCAAGCAACTTTCTTGCTTCACTGTGTGCATCAAGGATTTCTCCCCGTTTCACAAGCTCAACTCTGGCACCTGCTTCGAAGGCTATACTTATGCATTCGTCAACATCGCATCCTGAATAGCCGAGGGCTGCGATAATTCTCCCCCAGTTGGGGTCATTACCAAACAACGCTGTTTTTACAAGTAATGATGAGGCGATATTCCTTGCTGCTTTGAAGGCCTCTTTATCACTCCTTGCACCCTCAACGATGACTTCTATGAGCTTCGTTGCTCCTTCTCCATCTTTTGCTATCTGTTTTGCAAGATTTATGCATGCAGAGTTAAGCCCCCTCTGGAATTTTTCCCTGCTGACCTTCTTCTGTCCTGTGGAAACAAGCAAAACCATATCGTTTGTTGAGGTATCCCCATCCACGACGGTTACATTGAACGATCTGTCTACAGCCCTGATCAGCATCTTTTTCAGATCATGACCGCTAAAATCTGCATCTGTAAATATAAAAGAGAGCATTGTTGCCATATTCGGCGCTATCATACCCGCACCTTTCGCCACTCCTGTTATTACTGCATCACCGATTTCGACAGCCACTTCTTTTGGAAATGTGTCTGTAGTCATAATTGACTTCGCAAAGGCAAGGGAGGATTCTCTGTCACTTCCAAGATTTTCGAAAACTACACCAGCTCTGCTTTCTATCCACCCCACATCGAGCTGCTCTCCTATGATGCCGGTTGATGCAACTACTATTTTTCTCCAGCTGCATCCAAGCCTTTCAGCAAGAATTTCGCACATTCTCTTTGCATTTTTAATGCCCGATTCACCCGTGAATGCATTTGCATTTCCGCTATTGGCTATAATTCCCCTGATTGCTCCAGCCTTCAGATTTTCCATTGTAACGAGGACGGGGGCGGCTTTAATCCTGTTTTTTGTAAAAACACCGGCAGCATTGCCGCTACATTCGATAATTCCAAGGCCCTTCTTTCCCTCCTTTATTCCAGAGCAACGAATGCCTTCAACGAGGGTGATTCCCCCTTCAATGAACCGCATAAAGTTAATAAAAAGCAAGGAAGTATAGCTTTTCCGGTCTCCGGGTTCGTTATCTAAGGATCTTTATCTAAAGACTATCCGGAGCTGATGGTTTTAAAATTGCTTGTTATTTGATTATCAGATGTTCAGGTATTCGGCCGGCGAAAAAGAGCATCTGACAGGAGAAGACATAGAGGAATTCCTAACGCTCTGATCTCCATAGTGCTGATCACAGTTGCTGCATGGATTGAAGCGAATGTAACTTTAAAGATGGTTAAAGCGATGCTGAGGACGAAAGGTATTTGAAGATTCGAGCCAAATTTATAAAGGTAAAAGTAATTGCCAGAGATGAAAAAGATGCGATGAAAATTTTAGTTTAAAGGAAACTTGAAGGAAAGGAGAGATAAAGATGGAAGCTATCTGGATTGTGAAAGGTATCGAGAATGTGGTCAAAGCGAATCCCAAGAGACTTGAGAGTTTACTTAAAGACCTTAAGAAGGACAGGGAGTTGTTTGAGGAGATTGTTATTTCCGCATACGTGGATGGGTTAATTAGTCTATCCAAAGCTGCGGAATTACTCGAAGTTACGCGAGATGAATTGGTTGAGGTTCTTAAGAGAAAGGGGATCCCCTTAAGGGTTTTGAGTAAGGAAGATGTAATAGCTGAAGTAGAGGCAATCAAATGGTTTTAGTCGATAACACGGTTCTTTCAAACTTTGCAAAGGTAAACAGGCTGGATTTGCTTAAGAAAGTCCTCAAAAAGGTATATGTAACAGAGCAGGTTTTGGAGGAGTTTAAGCTTGGTGCTGTGAGGGGAGTTCTACCAGTTGTATCTCTTGATTTTGAAGTGTTAAAGTTGGAAGGAGAAGAGATTGAGCTTTACAATTCATTAAGGGTGAAGTTGGGAAAGGGAGAGGCATCTTGCTTAGCCATTGCAAAGAACCGCAACATGAAATTTCTAACAGACGATTCAGATGCGAGGAAAGTTGCAAACATTTTAGGAGTACCCGTGTCTGGAACTGTCGGTGTTCTTGTTCGTTGCATTGAGAAGAATATAATCTCCAAAGAAGAGGGAGACCAAATTCTAAAAGAGATGATCGCAAAGGGTTTTTACTCCCCGATTTCTGATTTGGATGAGGTTGGGTAAGTTCAATATGACTGATCGAAGAGATAAGGCAATAGAAAGGCTAAA
>JARQZL010000150.1 GCA_029984855.1 Archaeoglobales archaeon
CGGTAAGTTTACTTAGACTTGCCCCAACGATATGCGAGGTTGCCGGGGTTGAGAACGAATTCAAAAATCCAAGTCTGCTTGACGATGTGGAATACACACCACCGATACTTGAGAACAGGCTTGAAGAGGGCTTTAGAATCACAGTCAGAGATACAGAATGGAAGCTAATCGTAAATCCCGACAGGGAAGACGAACTCTACAACATCAAAAAAGATCCCATGGAACGGGAAAACCTGATTGGTCAAGAATCCGACATTGAAAGAGAGCTTAGAAAGCTGGCTGAGAAGCATTTAAAACAGAGAATGGAAGAGGCAAAACTGAGAGCTGGGATAGAAAGGCTTAAAAAGAAGCTGTAATGCCGCAAATTAGGTTACACGAAGATTCGACATTCCTGTTTACAAACGCGGTGAGGGAAGATTTAATTAATGAGCAATGTAAAAAACAAGTATGATGGAGATCAAAATAAAAGTTCCCCCAAATGTGAGCAAAGAAGCAGCCAAACGTATCGCTGAGGTTGTAGTCAGCAGGCTAAACGAGCTGAAGTGGGTAAATGAGATACTGAAGGACTCTAAACTGACTGAGGATGATGCAATAGAGCTTGGGAGAAATGTAAAGAGGAGAAGGGGAGAATATCTTGAAAAGAGATATATTTCTGGTGGTTAATACGAATGTTCTCTTCTCGTTCTTCGGAAAGTCGACAAAAACGAGGGAGTTGGTTTTCCTCTTGTCCGGAAGGTTGATAAGTCCAGAATTTGCGATAGAAGAGCTTATAAAGCACAGGAGTGAAGTGCTGAGAAAAGTTAAAATAAGGGATGAAGAGTTCGAAAAACTAATATCCGTTCTCAGAAGGCATGTTATATTTGTTGGAGAGGATTTCTATTCCGAATTCATCCCGCTTGCTTTTGAAATTTCTCCAGATCCAGACGATGCGGATTTCGTAGCACTGGCACTGAAAACAGGTGCTCCGCTCTGGAGCAACGACGTAAGACTAAAATCTATAAAAGAAATAACTGTACTGAACACTGGAGATGTAATTAAGCTTGTTAACGTGTGAGTTTTAAAAATTGCTTCTCGGCAAATTATGAGCAGTATGCGACTGAAGTCTGCTTGAAGACGTTGGATATTCTCCTCTAATAGTTGAGAACAGGCTTGAAGAAGGTTTCAGATTACAGTAAGAGATACAGAATGGAAGCTAATCGTAAATCCTGACAGAGAAGACGAGCTTTATAACATCAAAAACAGAGAACAGAATAACCTCATAAGCAGAACCGGACATAGGAAAGAACTTAGGGGCAAAAAGACACTGCCATTTTAGGTTAATCAAAGTGTTAAGGCTGAAAAAATACTCAAGAGACTAAAATTATGATGAGCCGCGAATTTAAAAGAAGCTACTCATATACGCCCAGCGCCCTGGCAATATATCTAACGTCATCCCATGTTACCCCCCTAACCAAAAACAAGAACGCAAAGTAAACCACGGCAGCAAATACAACTTCAGCCAGACCGAAAACCAACGATTAGGGGGAGGTAACATCACCAGCACGGCAAGCATAATTGCAGAACAAATTGCCGGTTTTGCTGAAACTCTAACAGGAACCCTCAGACAAAGAACACGATAGAGCAAACAAATGACTAAAACAATACTGAAAACCCTCGAAATAAGAGTTGCCAGAGCTGCTCCACTTATACCCATCGCATTTATCAGAAAGTAGTTCAGCACAACGTTCAGAAGCATGCTGGCCGTAGTTATATATGCGGGGTATTTTGGTATCTCCTTAGCAGTAAAAACAGCCCCAAGATAGTTAAAAGATGCGGGAATCAGGGCAAAGGAGAGAATCGTCATTGCCTGTGCTGCAGCAAGATATTCCTGCCCGTATACGGCTATAACCACGTATTCTGACAGAAAAGCCAGAGCAAATGCAGCTGGAAATGCTATTGCAGACGAGTACCTTGCAAGCCTGTTTAAGGCATTGTTCAGATCAGCACCTTCAAGCTGGGTGAAGACAGGCAGAAGAATATCTCCCATTGTGATAAGGCCTACGATGGCGAAGACTATTGTAAACGCTGCCCGGTAATATCCAACATCTGTTGTAGTCAGGAAATAACCAATCATTAAACTATCAACGTATGTGTAAACTATTCCTGATATGCTTGCAATGGTCATAAAACCCATGAAGGAAAGAACTTTTTCGTCTGCCCTATCGGAATCACCAAGCAGAAATTCTTTAAATCTTCTAATAGCCAAAACTGCAAGCACCACCAGCGTTATAAAGTAAGCTGAAGCTTACACCCCCAAGAGCGCCGGCAGCGAGAAACAGATAAGACAGTGGCACAACCAAGAGCCATCTGGATAACTCATACGTGGCCTGCTTTGCAAACCGGAAAAAATGCGCTGAGCACATTTACAAGAGAGGCAAAAAGCACTATAGCTCCAGCAAATTTCACAGGAGTTTCGAGAGAAGCATCATTGAATACTGCAATTTTGCCAGAAAAAATTAGTGACATCCTCCACAGGCTAAAGCCTGTGGCTTCCTACCCGTATTGAAAGAGCGTAGACTGATGGATTTCCTGCTGCCTTTGTACATAGCTCTTTGTTGTCTCAAGATCAACATCTCCAACGCTCC
>JARQZL010000151.1 GCA_029984855.1 Archaeoglobales archaeon
AAAATTGACCTCTCCAACCCAGCATCAATTCCCGAAACAATAAAGGATGTCAAGCCCGACGTCATAATGCACACCGCAGCCCTTACAGATGTTGACAGATGTGAAAAAGAAAAGGAGCTCGCGTTCAGGATCAACATTGAAGGCACAAAAGCAATAGCCGAAACAGCAGGAAAACTCAACTCGTTCCTCATCTACGTCTCAACGGACTACGTCTTCGATGGCAGGAAAGGAATGTATAAGGAAGATGATGAAACGAACCCCGTAAACTACTACGGCTACACGAAGCTGATGGGAGAGCAGTACTGCGACTGCATAGCAAGAACGTGCGTTATATATGGGGCAAAGCCTGCAAGCGGCAAGGTCAACTTCGTCCTCTGGTTGATTGATAAGCTGAAGAACGGAAAGGGGGTCAGGATAGTAACAGACCAGTACATAACACCCACCCTGAACACAAACCTTGCGAAGATGATGCTTGAGGTTGCTGAGAAAGAACTCAAAGGGATCTTTCATCTGGCTGGAGCTACGAGAGTGTCGAGGTTTGAGTTTGCTGAAGCGGTTGCAGATGTGTTTGATCTCGATAAATCTCTTATAACTCCATCGAAGATGGACGGGATAAACTGGGTTGCTGCAAGACCAAGGGATTCATCCCTCGATACCTCGAAGGCCGCAAGCATGCTGGATGAGAAGCCCTATACCCTTGAGAAAGCTTTGAAGGTGCTTAAAGAAGAAATCGAGGGGGTTGAATAATGCTTCCCGGAATTGTTGTCAAACCTCTGAAAAGATTTGCCGATGAAAGAGGGTTTTTTACGGAAATAATGAGAAAAGACTGGAAAGATGTATTTCAGGAAGATGTTGTACAGGCGAATCTATCAATAAGCTATCCTGGAATTGTTAGAGCCTGGCACAAGCATGAAAGGGGACAGGTTGATTACTTCGTCTGCGTTAAAGGCGCTATCAAGATCTGCGCATACGATGATGAAAGTCAAGAGTTGAACGAGATCGTTTCGACAGGTGAGAATCCACAGATTGTTAGAGTTCCCGGCCACTACTGGCACGGGTTTAAAGCTGTTGGGAACGAGCCAGCGATGCTCGTTTACTTCGTTAACAAACTGTATGATTACGGGAATCCAGATGAAGTTAGGAGGCCGTGGAACGATCCCACGATAGTTCCAAAGGTGATAAACGGCAGAGAAGATGATCCAAGGTGTGGTAAACCCTGGGACTGGTTCTATCCACCTCATAAGTAGTTTGAATTACTTATCTGAGATACAACCAAAGTGTTGGGAGCTGAACTGTGGTGGGAATACAGGCCAGTTCTTTCTGTGAGGCAGACAAACATCAAAACAATAAAATGAACAATAGTTTTTTAAATTGAACGATCGTTCAGTATATTATATGATTAAGGAGCTCAGAAAGTTCGTTGGATTCAGGGTGCTTGAGTACTTTATCACCCATCCATCTGAAGAAATACACCTCAAAGAGCTGTCAAGAAAACTGAAGATAAGTCCGGGAAGTGCAAAGACTTACTGCGATGTTTTTGAAAGAGATGGCATACTGCTTGCTGAGAGAAAGGGTAACCTCAAACTCTTCAAACTTAACAACAACGATTTTGCTGTTAGAGAGATGAAAAAAACTTATTATCTCATTTTGTTAAAGGAGTTCGGCATCGAAAAACTGGCAGAGAACTGCATATCCCTTGCAATTTATGGCAGCTTCGCTTCGGGAAACTTTGATGAGAGAAGCGATCTTGATGTCCTTGTCATAGGGGAGGACGTAAATAGAGATTCAGTTCTTGATCTTCAGGAAAAACTGGGGAGGGAAATTCAGCTGACAGTTATACCGTATTACAAGTGGGAAAAGATGAAGAAGGAAGGTGATAAATTCGCCGAAAGCGTTCTTAGAAATCACGTCCTCATCAAGGGTGCTGAGTTGTGAGATTTGAAGAATGCGTGTATAGAGGGTTGGTTAAAAGGGACCTCAGAGCCGCTGAAAGGGCTGAAAGTTCGCTGAAAATAGCGGAGAGATTTCTGAAATCCGCGGAAAAGAATATTGAAATCTAAGAATATGAGATGGCTGAGATTGCAGCCTACAACAGCGCTTTTCACTCTGCAAGAGCCCTGCTTTTTGCAAAGGGTTATGTGGAGAGGAGCCATTATTGCCTTATCGTTGCACTCAGGCATTTATACAGCAACGATGACGAAATTCTGAACTTGCTCAATACCTTCGATAAAATCAGACTTTCAAGACACAATGTGCAGTATGGTGGTCTGCTCGTCGGTAGAAAAGAAGCAGAGTTTGTTGTTGAGTTCGCGGAAGAGTTTTTGAAAACTGCCAGAAAGAAGTTGGGCTTTTGAGTTTTGATCGAAAGGATTTGAAGGGGTTAGGTAAGTGTTATCTGATTTTATGCTCAGATATACTGCCATAGTTTTAAAGCTATCTGAATTACTCGACAAGACATTTGTTCGAAAAGAAGACTTTGAGACGCCAACTGGAAGAGCTCTTGAAGAGGTAATACAGTACCACAACAGCGGGAAGTACGAAGAAAGAGACTATGAGCTGGCAAGATTAGAGATGCTGGTAAAGCACTTGGAGGAAATCAAACAGTACGATGAAAACATGCTGAATAGCTTCCGGAGGAAAATTAATAGAGATGATGCCAATTACTATGGATTCAGATTTGAAGTTGCCATAGCTGCATCTTTAATCAGGAAAAAGGTAATTTTTGGAAAAAGTGAATCACCTGACTTTAAGATACAGTATGGTGGTCAGGAAATATTCATTGAGTGCACGAGTAGACACCTCTCCAAACCAAGTGTTAGAGATCTCAAGATTGCCTTTGAAATTTGTGAAGAAAATCCTCTGGACAGGTACGGTAAAATTTACATACGGACCAAGAATGAAGGCAAGCCATCGTCACGTACAACCACAGGCATCGGGAGTGCATAAAGTTGGGTAGTGGATTTGTCTTGGACTATAAATAATGAGAAAAGTTTTTAATTGAAGTGGACTTAATAAAATTTATGGGGATAAGCGAGGAGGAAATAAGGGAGATCTCCCGAGACATCAAGTCTCTCAAAGAGAAGGTTGAGGACATGAGCAACATGCTCGAGGAGTTACTTGAAATTTACACAGATGTGTTCTGTGAAGTAAGGGATGATTACTTAAAGAAACTGGAGGAGATCAGAAAAGAAAGAGGTAGAATTTTCAGTTCTATAGAAGAATTTGATGAGTACTTTGAGTTGAATGAGTCAATATAATTTTGAAATTAAGCCTCTGCTGGAGAAGAAATTGGTCAAAATCAAAAAGAAGGATAGAACACTGTTTATTGCTGTAAGAGAGAAGATAAAAGAGATCATAGAAAATCCACAACATTATAAACCGTTAAGATACGACATGAAAGGTTTGCGCAGAGTTCACGTGGAGAAATCGTTTGTTCTCGTCTTTGAAATTGATGAGGATGGCAGAATAGTCCGTTTTCTCGATTTAGACCATCACGATAAAATCTACAGAAAACGATAGGGCTGGAAAAACCTGTAATCATTACAGGGCATATTTGGTAGCATGCCAGAGTGTGAACGATTGGGATACTTTATTACTTCATCCTGTACGGGTCAGCATTAGCAGAAGATAAAGTTCTTCGAGGAATTAGAATTGCCTCAGCCTGAGCATTTGCTGCTGAATCATGTAGAGCAGACAGGCAGAATCACGGTTAAATCGAATATTCTGGCTGAACAAAGCCTGAAAGAATCTTGGAGGGGGCAATGCTTAACATAGAAAACAGCTGGAAGAATCCGTTTGGTGCTGGAGAGAAAAGATAGTAAACAAAAAGTAAAAAGTATTTTATCTTTTTGGGGAGAATATGAATGCAGTGGATGCCAAAAAAAGTTAAGGGGGAATAAAAAGGCTTAAGATTGAGATACAGAGACTGGAAACTTCTTTATTACATGAGATCTTAACGAGGAGGAATGGGAAGAGTTCCTTAAAGAACATGAAGAAACCAAGAGAGCGAGAATTAAAAGATTTGCCCGAAGAAATATTAAAATCACTTGTACATCCTGCCCCTAACATCAAGTCGGAGAACGTAATAACCCCATTCAACGTAAATAGGATGATGAGGTGCTAAATTGAAGGTCAGAGATGTTATAAAGCTTATAGAAGAAGATGGGTGGTACCTTGTAAGAACCAAGGGAAGTCACAGACAGTACAAGCACCCGGTTAAGAAGGGGCTGGTCACCATTGCAGGTAATTTAAATGATGACGTTGCAAAGGGAACTTTAAATAGTATACTGAAGCAAGCTGGTTTAAAGGAGGTGAAGAGAGATGTTTAGATACACGATAATTATCGAAAAAGCTGGAAATAATTATTCAGCTTACTGCCCTGATCTGCCTGGATGTATTGCTACTGGACAAACTGTAGAAGAGACGGTTGAAAGGATGAAAGAGGCAATGGCTTTCCATATAGAGGGTTTGAAGAAGGAGGGACTGAAGATTCCGGAACCCACCACCACTGCTGTATCTATTGAAGTTGTTGTATAGCAAAGTCTTACTGTAGCTGAAATTTCTCCTTTCAGGCATTCGATATCGAAGGAGCGATATGGAACAGCTTCAAGCTTTAGAACGTCCCAAGAATTTTCTAAATTCTGGCATAATGGGCTTCAGGCAGTCGTCGGAGCTTCTTTCCACATCCTTTTTAATGAAGACCTTCAAATGCCATCAGAAATACCGTGGAAAAGGGAAAAGAAAGTTGAATATCTCCTGAAGCACAAAGATAGAGGACTGGAAATGATAGCGATAATCCTCGGCATCCCCGAGATAATCAAAATGAGTCCTGTGATTAGAGAATGTGAGAGAAGGGGGGCAGATTACTGCATACGGATCAACATTAGCAGAAGATAAAGTTCTTCGAGGAATTAGAATTGCCTGAGCATTTGCTGCTGAATCATGCAGAGCAGACAGGTAAAATCATGATCGGGGTTGAAAAATTCTGATGAAAGAGAAATCCGGACATCATTCTGGTTGAAGGTGATATGCTACATGGTATTTTCAAGGAATTGTGCGGGAGAGTGAAATAAATGAAAATCACATTCACAAACCATGCAAGAGAGAAATTCTCAATTCTGGAAAGGCATGGGTGTGTATTAAAGGAGGAAGATATAATTAAAACTCTGAAAGAGCCGGATAGCATTAGAAAGGGGAGAAAAGGTCGTTTAATTGCCCAGAGAGTAGTTGACGAAGAACATCTCCTGAGAGTTGTGTATGAGGAAAAAGATAATGAAGTTGTAGTTGTAACATTTTATCCTGCGAGGAGGGAAAGGTATGAAGATTAGTTATGACAGGGATGTTGATATACTCACAATTGAAATTTCTGAGGGTAAAATAGATTATGCTGAAGAGGCTGGACCACTGATAATTCATTTCAGTAAAGAAGGTAAACCGATACTGCTGGAAATTCTGGATGCAAGCGAGTTCCTGTCTGAGATTACAAAGATATCCATGAAAGCCAAAGATAAAGAGCTGGTAGAAACTCAGATTTAACTGCCGGATTTAGATATGGAACAAAAAGCTTTATCCATGTAAATCCTAAACTTTAATTTTCAGGTATCAGACGGTAAACCCATCAGAATTAGTTATCGGTAAAAATGTCTCCAGTTATGAAAAACCGTATGAGATCGTACTGGTAGATAATGGAAGCGATGGCACTGAATTTATCAGGATAACTTTCCATCAGCAAAGATAAGGCTGGAGAAGAATTTGGGATATGCTGGCGAGAACGACTTTGGTTAGACACGCAAGATGGGTTGAGAAGAGATGTAGTACAGAATACAGCATCGAAAATTATTTTTAATTTCTTAGAGTGATACTGCTATGGCCTTGAAGATAACGATAACTGGTAGAGTCCATAACGTTGGTTACCGCTTATTCCTGCTTGAAGAGGCTGACAGTCTCTTCATTCCTTACTTCGATGCAAGAAACGTGAAAATCAACGGGAAAGAGGCGTTGATAGTTCTCGTTGATGGTGAAGAGGAGCAGATTGAAGAATTCATAAAACTTGTCAAATCTGTAAAACCAGAAAACGCTGTCGTAGAAAAAATTGAGGTTGAGGAGTATGCGGGAAGGGTTAGGGATATAGACAGGTTCAGGAACTTGTTTAACACAGCCCAGCTTTCGAAGATAGTTCAGGTTGGGTTAAGAATGCTTGAGAAGCAGGATAAGATGCTTGAAAAGCAGGACGAGACTATAAAAGTGATAAGGGAAGAATCGGAGAAGACAAGGCAGACTGTAAAAGAGGAATCAGGTGAGATTAGAAAGGAGCTGGGCGAAAAAATGGGTGAGGTTTCATCAAAGCTCGACAAAACAAACGAACTGCTCGAGAAAAGATTTGAAAGGCTTGAGGAAGAAATAGAGAGAATTAAGAAGGCTTTGATGCGAGCTGGAATAGAAGTGTAGCTTTTGTAGTTCGAATATATGGGAATTAACATTGCACAGTCACAGGCATAGAGTAAGTTATGAAGCCTTGCGAGATCGTAAGCGGTGGCCTGATCATCCCGGTAACAACCTAGCTGGACAGAGTTTTCTTTGAGGAACTGGAATTACCTCTTCCCGAGAATAATCTGGATGTTAGCTGAATTCATGCGGCTGTATTCACCGGAAAACGTGTCAAAAATGAGAGCAGTGCTGTTATCGTTTCATACAACCATAAGAAATATTTAAAGGAATGTCTGGAATCCGTTCTGAATGAAAAACCGTATGAGATCATACTGGTAGATAATGGAAGCGATGGCACTGAATTTATCAGGCGAGAGCAACTTGGAAGGTTAGAAAATTACAAATCAGAAGTTACAGTAAATCATTACTGTGAAATCGTATGAGAAAAATTTAAGAGATTGCCTGACATTTTGCTGAACCGGGGGATTAAAAAGAATAACACCCTGTCAGCTGAACTGAACAATGATGGGAGGTTGACAGGATTAGCTTATGCTATCAGTTTAAGGTGTGAGCATGAGAATTTCTGTAATCATAGGCACAATGCCTGAAATAATAAAAATGTCTCCAGTTATAAGGGAGTGTGTACGACTGGGATTAGATTACTTTATCCTGCACACAGGGCAACATTACTCTTACGAGATGGACAGAGTGTTTTTTGATGAGTTAGAATTACCTCAGCCCAGGTATAATTTAGATGCTGGTTCTGGAACTCATGGAGAGCAGACTGGTAAAATAATGATTGGAGTTGAGAAGATTTTGATGAAAGAAAAACCAGACGTAGTTTTAGTGCAGGGGGATACAAACACGGTTTTAGCCGGAGCCTTAGCTGCTACCAAACTGCACATCCGAACAGATTTAAATAGTTCTTAAACGAAGGAACAGATGTGGTGATAAATATGAAGGCGATTGAAGTTGTTTACGAGAATGGTGTTTTTAAACCCATAAAAAAAGTAGACCTGCCAGAGGGGATAAAACTGACGGTATTAATTGAAGATTTTGGTGAAATCGACGAGATATCAAACAGAGTTAAGAACATAGCCGGCGAAGCATCTAAGAAGAAAATTCTCGAAATACTGGGTGAAGTATGGGTGTAATTTACATAGATTCTGGTATTTTGGTGGATCTTCTACTCGGAAGCGATACAAGAAGACTGGCTATTAAATCCATTATAGCCGGAAAAAAGAGGGTTACGTCGGTAATATCTTTTGGTGAAGTTATTTACGTTGCTACAGCTTTAAGTGCTGAAAGGATTTACGGGAACAGAAGTCGTAGCGCTGTAAGGAAATTTATAAAGAATAGGCACGAAGATTATCTGATCCTCTTTGAAAGTGTTAAAGACCTGTACTCTTTGCTGAATATCGAAATTTTACCTCATCCGAAAACAAAAATTATGGACGGTTTGATTAAGAAGTACAAACTTCCTCCGCGGGATTTGATACATATAGCAACCGCAATTGAAAACAACTGCAATTACTTTTTAACACTTGACAGTGACTTTAAACAAATAAGCGAGGAAATAGAAATTACCATCATTGAAGATGGCTAAACTGATTTTAAGCCTCAAAAGGGAAAGGATCTTAATTATCTGGATAGAGTACGATAAGGAAGACAAGATGGGAATTGAAATCTGGAATGCCGGTGAAAAAGTAGTTATGAAAGCTTTAAAAGAGATTAAGGAGATTACAAAAGCGGGTGAGAAGGCTATAACATAAATTATCCGCTAAATTAGGTAGTACCCGTTCGTATAAATCCGTCTTAACTGTTTCTGCTACTGTGAGTGACAGGGATGAAGGTCAGCGTTATTATCGTCACATACAACCACAGGAAGTACATCGGGCAGTGCTTGGAGTCAGTTATTGAGCAAAAGCCCTATGAGGTAGTGGTGGTGGATAATGGAAGCGATGGGACTGCCGAATACGTTATAAGGAATTTCCCGTCGGTGAAGGTGATAAAACCGGAGAAAAATCTGGGATATGCGGGCGGGAACAACTTAGGAGTCAGACATGCGAGGGGGGAGTACATAGTGATTCTTAATCCCGACACGGTGGTTGAGAAGGGATGGCTTGAAGAGTTAGTAAAGCCTCTTGAAAAACGGCAGGCTGATTACGGCATTGAAAGGCTTGGCTATTGCTTGATAATTCTGCTGGTGGAGAGGATAACTGGTGGTGAAAGTTTCTATAATAGGTTCCAGAGGAATTCCTGCCAAGTACGGTGGATTTGAAGTGTTCGCAGAACACCTATCCACAAGACTTCTGGAAAAGGGTTATTCCGTCATCGTAAGCTGTGAGTATCCTGATGGAGAGAAGATGGACGAATACAAGGGCGTTAGCCTGTATTACTTTCCATTTCCTCCACCTAAATCGTACCTGCTCAGGAAATTCTACGAAATTTTTAACGATATATATTTCATGGCAAAGCTGGGAAGGCTGTGTGATGTCATGTACATTCTGGGGGCTGGAGCCGGTTTATTCATGTTCATTCCAAAATTACTTAATAAAAAAATAAAGGTTCTTGTCAATATTGATGGCCTTGAATGGAAGAGGGATAAATTCAGCAAGCTTGAGAAAATACTGCTGAAGCTTAACATCTGGCTTGCCACCGTGTTTGCTGACGTTGTTGTGCTTGACGCGAGGAGGATAGGGAACTATGTTGATGAATCGTGCAGATGGAAGACCGTCTTTATTCCGTATGGGGTTGAAACCCCGGAAGAGATAGGCTGGGATAAGAGCAGGCTGGAAGCGCTACTGCATAGATGCTGCAAAATCACCGGGATAAATCAGAATGACTACTGGCTGGTTGTGGCAAGACTCGAGCCTGAAAACAACATCCACACAATACTGGAGGGTTTTCTGAAGAGCGGCTCAAAAAGACCACTGGTTGTTGTTGGAGATTACACCAGCGAGAGGTACAGAAGAAGAATAGGCAGAATACTGGAGAGGGATAAAGACGGAAGAATATTAATGGTCGGAGCGATATACAACAGGGAGCTGCTGGACATGCTCAGACAAAATTGCTTTGCCTACATCCACGGCCATTCAGTTGGTGGCACGAACCCGTCTCTACTTGAGGCAATGTCCATGAAAAATATAATCGTTGCACACGACAACGAGTTTAACCGGGAGGTTGGAGGAAATACTTGCCTGTACTTCAGAACTTCGGATGACCTTGCTGAAATCATAGATATGGTTGAAGAAGATGCGAGCAGGTTTGAGAAGCTGAAGTATTTTGCGTATTTCCGAGTTAGATCGAGTTATTCGTGGGAGTATGTTGTTAGTAGGTATATGAGTACCTTTATTGATGTTCTGAGATAGTATTTGCAACGTTTGGAGGATTGACAAATGGAAAAAGTGGAAGATAGTATTGGGTCTGATAAGTCTACAGTTAACTCAAATTATCCATTAGTTTCTATAATCATTCCAACATATAACTCAGAAAAAACGTTAGAAAAATGCTTAGCAAGCATCTGTAAGCAAACTTATAAAAATATTGAAGTAATAGTTGTTGATGGTGGATCAAATGATAGAACTCTTCACATTGCTAAGAAATTTGGAGCAAGGGTGTATATTTTAGAGGGTGAAGAAAGATCTGCATCTATAAATTATGGAGTTAGTAAGTCACGGGGTAAGTACATATATCGAGTAGATTCAGACGTCATTTTAGAGCCGGCTATAGTCGAAGAATGCGTCAAAAAATGTGAAATTGAGGGTTACGATGCTGTATCTATTCTGTGGGTTCCAGATCCAACAATAAGTTTTTGGGCTAAAGTTAGGAAACTAGAAAAAGAATGTTACAAGCATGATCTTTCCCGTGTTGGGGCTAGGTTCTTAAGAAAAGATATTTTCGAGGCAGTTAGAGGGTTTAACGAAAAATTAGTAGCTGGTGAGGACTATGATTTATATAATCGATTAAAAAGAATTAATATCAAAATTGGGACAATTGAATCCAAAGAGATACATATTGGTGAACCAAAGTCAGTTAGGGATATCATTAAGAAGAATTATTATTACGGTAAAACAATTAGAGAATTTATCAAAAGTAATGGGACGGAGGGGTTACAACAAATCAACCCTGTGAGAATTGTATTTATTAAGAATTGGAAAAAATTTGTGAAGCATCCCGTTCTGATGATAGGTTTTATTTTATATTACTTTATTGTGTATTCTTCTGCTTTAGTAGGTTTTTTGGCAGGTTATTGGAGTAAAGGGTCTAGGGCAAGTTAATATTTTTTAAGTTGATTTATAATTTATAAAAATTGAGGGCTCAAAAATGAGAATTTTGATTACAAATTATTCGAGTATATTTCTGCCTGGAGGAGTTAATAAAACAATAAGGGAGATATCCAAAGGGTTAGCGGAAAGAGGGCATGAGTGTATAGTATTGAACGTAGATACAGGAACCCAAATTCAGAAAATTTATTATTATGATAATAAAGTTAAGATCATACAAGTGAAATCATATATAAGTAAATATTTGTATGGCCTGTCTCCTTCGGTATATTTCTTTCTTAAGAAGAATATTTACAAACTGGGTCCAGATATAATCCATTTACATGGATTTCACACGCTTTTTACACCCGAGCTAGCGTACTTGGTCAAGAAAAGAGGGTTACCAATGGTCTTCTCTCCGCATTATGGTATCCAGAGCCATAACACGTGGGCAGGGAAGTACTTATGGTGGTTGTACAAAAGAACTGCTGGAAGATACGTTTTTAAAATCTCTGAGAGGATCATATGTGCTTCGGAGTTTGAGGCTAATATGGTAGCAAAAGATTTTGGTGTAGCTGATAAAATTAGTATTATTCCTCATGGGGTCGATAGAATTGCCACAAAAAAGAGTACATCTGACAAGTCTAACAAAAAGCGTTTAACTTTACTTTATGTGGGTTATCTTTTAAAGTTGAAGGGAGTACAACACATCCTTAGAGCGCTACACGAGCTTGTGAAGTACTTTGACAATCGTATTTTGTTAAATATTGTTGGAGAGGGTGATTACAAAGACCAGCTAGTCACATTGGCAAATAAACTGGATGTAAATGATAAGATACGGTGGTACTCCTTTTTGTATGGTGATGAACTTCTTAAAAAATATGAGGATGCAGACATATTTTTGTTACTCTCACAGTCGGAAAATTATGGTATAGTCGTCGCAGAAGCGTTAGCCTGCGGAACTCCGTGTATTGTAGCGAACACAACTGCGCTTAAAGAATTTACAAAGGAGCCCGGATGTTTTGGAATAGATTATCCACCAGATCCAAAGGAACTGGCAGAGTTGATTATAAAGGTATACGAGAGTGATGTACGGGTGGGCCCATTCAGCAGAAAAATTAGGACATGGGATGAAGTGGCTAAGGATTATGAGCGAGTATATAGGGATGTGCTAGAGGGTAAACTATAATCTTATTTTGGGGTGAAGTATTAAATGAAAGTATTGGCACTGTCTCATGACTTTCCGTCACCTTCCTTTTCGGATACATTACCAATGTTTTATTTAATAAAGCATCTCTCTTCTTTATACGATTATGAAATAACATTGATCACATTTCTATCTGAAAAAGTTGAAAGTAGATATATCGGGGAGTTGGGACACTATTGTTCCATAGAAACACCTATCAGAACATGCAGAAATAAACCAATTTACAGGCAAATATTTCGTACTATTAAGAATGCATTTGACATTCGCAATTTGTCTAAGAAGGCTACTATCGGCATATACCCAAATTTACTTGACTGTTATTATTCTTATGAAATGCACAAAAAAATAGAGAACACACTGAAAAAAGAGAAGTACGACATAATATACTCGAGCAGACCGATGGCGAATTACATTCTAGATGCTGGTATTCCTAAGGTTATACAACCTTTTGATGCCGTTCATGAATGGCATAGGCAAGTATGTCTTGCTACCAGAGGTGCTAAAAAGCTCGTATATAGAATGACATATATATTAACAAAAGTGTACGAGAGGCAACTCTATACGAAATTTGATGCATGTCTTGTAGTAACTCAAAACGATAAAAAATTGCTTAATTTGTTATGTCCAGAGATTAATTGCATAGTACTTCCAAACGGTGTTGATACCGAATATTTTAGACCAATGAATTTGCAAGAAGAATACCCATCGCTAGTGTTTGTTTCAAATATGAGCGGTCATCCGACAATCGACAATGTTCTATACTTCTATAATAATATATATCCTACTATTCGCAAAGAAATACCAGAAATAAAAGTATATCTTGTTGGACGTGATCCTGCAAAGGAGATTGTAGCGTTAAAATCTGATCAGATTATAGTGACCGGATATGTTGACGATGTGAGACCTTATTTAGCTAAGTCATCTATTTTTATCGCGCCTATGATATTGGGAACGGGAATAAAAAACAAAGTTTTAGAAGCAATGGCTATGGGTAAACCAGTAGTAACGACTTCTGTGGCGATCCAAGGGATTGATGCAGTCCAAGGAAGAGATGTGTTTACTACTGATAACCCCCATGAATTTGCAGAATATGTAGTAGAGCTATTAAATAATAAACGGCTACGAGAAAAGTTAGGACGCAATGCAAGAAGATTTATAGAAAATAAGTATTCATGGAAAAAAATGGCGGAAAAATTGGATCAAATATTCAAAGATATAGTAGGTATTAAAAAATAGCTCGGGGGTCTATAATGAACCTATTACTGACTTGGCAGGTAAAGAAATTTCTTAGAATCATTCTTGCAATCCAATTGACAATGCTTGGAGCGATAGCTTTAGATGCTATCGGCTTAGGAGTTCCAATCCTAAGGCAATTTATTGGTTTTGTTTATCTAACTTTTGTACCTGGCGCACTCATTATACGACTCCTTAGATTACAAAGACTTAGCAACATTGAGACTCTGCTTTATACTGTTGGACTGAGTATTTCATTTTCGATGTTTACCGCATTTCTAATGAACTTGTTCTATCCTTTTATCGGCATTTCTAGCCCAATCTCCACACTCTCTATAGTTACTACGTTTAGCTTTATTGTGTGTCTTTTGTCAATTACTTGCTATTTGAAAGACAGTGGGGCCGCTTCTGGCCAGTTCTTACAGGATTTAAATTTGGGATCTCTCACACCTCTACTACTGTTACCTTTTTTGAGTGTTTTTGGTACGTACTTACTTAATTTTTATGATATAAATTTAGTTAATCTTTTGCTTATAGTTATAATCTCTGTAATTGGGTTTGCCATACTTAGTACTTCTACTTCATTCTCTTTAGCAGTCTTTGTAGTTGCTATCTCCTTATTGTTTCACACTTCTCTTGTCTCCATGCATTTATGGGGGTGGGATATACATACCGAGTATTATTTTGCTAATTTGGTGTTGTCAAACTCATTGTGGGATCCGATGATTTCATCCAATCTTAATGCTGTGCTAAGTGTTGTACTTCTAGCTCCTATTTTTTCTTGTATATGTAATATGGATATAGTTTGGGTTTTCAAATTAGTTTATCCTTTCCTGTTTTCGCTAGCACCTCTTGGTTTGTATCAAGCATATGTAAAACAAACTGGTGATAAAATTGCCTTTTTGTCTTGTTATTTCTTTATGTCAGTATTTCAGTTTTACACAGGAATGCTCCAACTAGCAAGACAAGAAATTGCTGAGCTTTTTCTTGCTTTGTTGATTCTTACAATTATAGATAAAAATATTAATAGAATGGCAAAAAAATTCTTTCTTATAGTTTTTAGTATTTCATTAATAGTATCTCATTATGGATTGTCATATATCTATATGTTTTCTTTAGTACTTTCATGGTTGATAATCCAATTAAAAAGTAAAAAAATTGATAGTATAATAAATTTAACATATGTCTTATTTTTCATTGTATTTACACTGGCATGGTATATGTACGTCTCAGGATCTTCTGCTTTTAGCACTGTTGTACGCTTGGGGGATCAAATTGTAAGTAGCATTTCAACAGAATTTTTATCTCCAAAGACATCACAAGCACTCGATATTGTGGTATCCACTTATTCACCAATGAGAGAAGTCACTAAAGTTCTTCACATGGTCACACAATTTTTTATTGTCGTGGGAATTTTTGCGATATTATTAAAGCACGAGAAAATAAAAT
The DNA here is from genome assembly GCA_029984855.1 of Archaeoglobales archaeon. Taxonomy (GTDB): domain Archaea; phylum Halobacteriota; class Archaeoglobi; order Archaeoglobales; family Archaeoglobaceae; genus Archaeoglobus_C. The sequence goes on from JARQZL010000151.1 coordinate 14,581, forward strand.
TTGAAGAGGAATATATAGCTTTTTCACTAGTAAATTTCGCAATATGCTTAGCTGGTATAGTACTTCCATATTTTTCAAGTGCCTTTAATACTTCCAGACTGTATCACATAACACTTTTCTTTTTAGCACCATTTTGTGTGATTGGTGGAATTGTTATTTTAGAAACACTATATATGATTGCTGGGAGGCCTTGGTCTGAACGAAGCAATAAAATAAGTTTGAAGATATTATCCATCTTTTTGGGGATATTTTTGCTGTTTAATTCTGGATTCGTTTATGAAGTAGTAAAAGACAATCCAACATCGATTTCCCTGAATAACACTATAGATAATCCTCGCTTTAATAACCAAGAAATTTTAGGGGCTAAATGGGTAGTAAATTCAACAACAGATCAGTCCACAATATATGGGGATGAATTTGGAAGATTGCTGTTGCATGAATTTGCCTATGGGCGGGTTAGAATTTTCTGGGGTGAGACTACTGTGGTACCACCTGATGCGTATATATATTTTAGAAGCTTAAATGTTAATGGCAAAATAATGAAATCTAAAATAGAGCGTCCATATTTATATATAAATATATATAATTCAACGTTTTTCAATAATATTATTGTCAAGAAAAGTAGGATTTATGCAAACTATGGGTCCGAGATTTATACTTGAACCTAAACAATTATTCACTTAAAGATCTTAAACCCTGTAATATTCCTTTTAGATATAACTTTATTTTTGAATATTGACCATCTTTGAGGAAACTGCCAATATTGTACCAAAATTGAAATATAAAATACAATAAAAATGTCATTATATTCGCTGTTGAAGCATACTTCTTCATAAATATGAATCTACTTTGGGTCATATAACATATAGCTAGTCCACTCAATTCCTTTTTGATTGACGACGCCGTTTTATGCCAAATTTTCGCATCGGGTACATAAACTGATTTAAAATTGGCTTTCTGCCCTCTGATACACCAGTCATTTTCCTCCCAATATAATGGGTAGTCCGTACTAAGTAGTCCAATCCTATTAATCACATTTTTGCTAACTAATATGCAAGACCCTTCAACGTAGTCAACCTCTCTTATTTCGTCGTACTGCCCTACATCGACCTCATTCATTCCGATGTGGTAAGGTTTGCCTTTCCACATACTGAGTTTGCCGCCAGCGAAATTAATAACGTCTCTTCTTCCGTTAAAATCATAATAGTATGTTTTCGGGCCAGCAAAGCCAATCTTGGGGTCACTCTCAGCGACATTGACTAATTCCATTAAAAACTCAGGATCAACAACCGTATCATTATTCAAAAGTAGAATGTAATCAGGATTTAAAGCCTTCAATGCATATCTTATCCCTATATTGTTTCCCTCCGCAAATCCATAGTTCTTCTCATTCAAGATCAGTCTTAGTTTCCTGTTTGAGGGGTATTTCGAAAAGTACTTCTCTCTTTTGAAATCTCCGCCCTCCTCGGCTTGTTCCCTTGCATATTCCAAAATATAAATTGGCTTGTTGTTCGGATCGTATTCAAAAAACTTGGATTTTACCTTAGTTTTACCTTCGCAATACTCTTTTATTTTTTCTGCCGAGTTATCCTTAGAACCATTGTCTACAACAATGACCTCGTAGTTTGGGTAAGTGATTTGGTACAGTGATTCCAAGCACTCGATTGTGTCTCGCCATCCGTTCCAATTCAGGATTATTATGGAAACTCGAGGAAAACCTTCCATCTTAAATCCCATCAAAGCTCATGCGATAAACTTTAAAAGTTTATCTTTAGGTAGATACAAATTAGGTGATCCAAAAATGCAAAAACACCTATCATTGGCTTAGACTGTGCGACTTGGTTCTAAAGCCTTCGATAGCTGGAAAAACAACTGAATTAGTGAAGGAGGGTGTAAATGGCTGATCCTAATATAATATTTATAGTTGTAGATACCTTGCGAAAAGACTACGCTAGACCATTGGAAGAAAAACTCAAAAAATTAGGATTTATTAGTTATGAAAATATTATCGCTCCAGCTTCTTGGACACTTCCCAGTCACGTCTCAATGTTTACTGGTTTGTATCCTGCATTTCACGGAGCTCATGAAACTAAGAACAAAAAGGATATTAATGTAAAACTTAATATAAAGGATATTTTAAGTTCCAGACTAAAAGAGGCAGGATACAAAACATACTTATTAAGTTCAAATCCATATATCCGCCCGGAATTTGGGTTTATGGGATTTGACTACTTTTATGATGCATTGTATATTCCCTCGTTATCATTGTTGTCACCTACTGAAAAAAAAGAACTTGAAAAACTTGGACATCTTTCAAAGACAAAATCACAGTTAGCTAAATCTCTTATATTTAGTAGACATTTTAGATTATTTATTAAAGCAAGCTTAAATTATTTCATAAATAAACCCTATGTATATATGTCCGCAATGCTTAAAAACTGGCCTAAGGATAAAGGGGCAAGAAATCTCATAAACACTTTGAAGAAAAAAGTATTAACAACTACAGAAAAAAGTCCAATGTTTATTTTTATTAATTTGATGGAAGTCCATGAACCATATTTTATAGGTGATAACCTTGGAGGGGAAGGGTTTAGAGAAAATTTAAAGACAAACAAAATTAATCCAAATCACCTTCAAAAGTGGAAAGAAAAGTATCCCGAAGAAGTCAAATACGTGACCAAAAAAATTTTGGAGTTAATGATGGTATTGAAAGAAAAGGGAATCTTTGATAATTCCCTGATTATAGTGACAAGCGATCATGGACAGTTATTAGGGGAGCATGGAAGGATTGGGCATGGAGTATTTCTATATGATGAACTCTTGAGGATCCCCTTACTTATAAAATATCCAAAAGATTTTGATATCGAGATTGTTAAAAATGACTCTATTAAATATGTTAGCCTAATAAAACTTAAACCGTTTATTCTTAAATTGGTGGAACACCAGCTACCAGATGATAGTATATTATATCTCGATACGGTCTTTGCAGAGTCTTATGGAATACCTTTAGGTATTAGTGACTTTTCAAATGATATCGAACTTAAAAATATTGAACGACTTGAAAAGTACAGGATTGCTGTATATTCCAAGCATATTAAGGCAATATTCAATGTTAATGAATGGAAATTTGAAGAGATAATATCATACGTGCCAAATACTTGTATCACCGAGGAAGACATAACTAACATAAAAAGAAATATACTGAAGTTTTTAAAAATAACAACATTAACCAAACTTTTGAAATAAATTATGTTTATGCTATTGTTTTTTTAAATAAAAAATCGCTTGATCACCCTGTTGTATTTTATTTAGTTCCTTAGCCTTTTTTGACCATTCTCTAAGCTGTTCTTTGCTAAAGTATGTTCTAAGATTCTTTTCTCCAATTTTTAGCGGTACATTTTGTTTATACAATTCACTTCCCCAAAATTGGAATGCCGTTGAATCAAAAATAATTTTTTCAATTTTGAGACCTACCTTTTTTGTTAGAATTTCAAAGCTTTTCAGGGTATGAATAAGCAGATGTCTCGGAGCGTCTATCTGCACCCAGTACTCCATGTATTTATTCCATATGTATTCAGACTTAACTGGCATTCTAATGAGTATTGTGCCGTTTTTAGCCAAAAGATGCTTGGCATATCTAAGAACTTCTAATTGGTCGTCCATATGTTCCAGAGAATGATGAAACATTATTAGATCAAATTTTATTGATGATGGAATATCGTAGATAGTCCTTTTCCAGATAGTTATGTTTGATTCAATATCTTTATTGATATATGGATCAACCCCGTATAAATTCTTAAACCCAAGCTCCCTTAAGATATAAAGTAAGTGTCCTCTTCCACATCCTACATCCAATATTGTTGAGTCATAGGTCATCCCTTTTACTTCCCCAATACTGGCTATGGCACTATTGTGGTATACTTGGGAGAGGAATTTCCCAATGATTCCACGCTTCCAAATTAAATATTTGTAAAGTTTTTTTCTCAAAAATCTCTTTATAAAGTTTGTATTGTGGATGGAAATATTATATGAGTAATAATTTCCCGGATAGTACCTTCCAAGATCTTTGGGAATTTCCACTATTTGTAAGGCTCCACACTCTGCACATTCAAAATACATAAATTCATCTCTCAGACCAAACATCATTTCTTTGATTTTGTATGTTTTATTATTCGTGGAATTACCGCAAACCCTGCAAATGTACTCTTTCATCCTTATCACCATCCCATAATATTAGACAAACCTCCTCAAAACCCTTTTTATCATTCCCAAATCAACTCCCATCTTTTTCTCCACCGCCAGCAAAAGCTCAACGTCTTCTTTATCAATGCTCCCGCTCAAAAGCACCAGAATGGCATAAACCCCAAGAAAAACCGCCAGAACAGGAACCGCGTACCATATGCTCGGCACCCTCAAATTAAGCCCCTTGATTATCCTCAATAAAATAAAGCTGACAGCCAAAAGCTTCATGTAGTTCCAGCTGAACGGCTGAACTTTGACCTTCTGATAGAGTCTGAGGGAATTCAATACATTTGTCACGAGATATGATACTGCCGTTGCCACTGCAGCCCCTTCTATACTATAAACTGGAATTAAGACAGCATTCAAAATGACGTTCAAAATAGCAGATACCGTAGTTGAATACATCACGAATTTGCTCTCTTTAATAACAACCAAACTCAACCCGTTCAAACCCAGAAGAACGTGGAACATAAAGCCCAAAGCCAGTATCTGAAGAGATTTACTCGCCTCTAAATACTTAGCTCCGAAGAAAAATCCTATCGTAGCTTCGGGAAACAGAAACATCATCGCAAACAACGGCAGAGTTGCCAAAAATAACCACTTCGTCAACACCTGATAAACCCTCTTGAGCTCTTCGACCTTCCCCTGAGCGTAGAGAGCTGTGGCTAAGGGCGGATAGATGAAACCCGCAGATGTTAGAAATATCGGTAAGAGCTTTGCGAGGGGCGATGCGGAGTTGTATAATCCGACTACTTCAGAAGTTTTGTAATATCCGAGCATTAACGTGTCCGTCCAGGTCATTATAAATCCGGCTATCCCGGTAAACATCAGGGGAATTGAAAATACTATCAATTCTTTTCCAAGTTTTAAATCTACTGATCCAAGTTTAATCAGTTTAATCCTGAAGATATCAGAGATCAAAAAAAGAAGAGTGATCGCCTGAGCCATAACGTATGCTATGAAAACGTAGTAAAATTCCAATTTCAACAAAACACAGATTCCAACAAGAGAAAACCACAGGATTGGATAGAGAAAGTTCTGAAAGTAAACCTTCTCTCTAACCCTCCCAAATCCCTGAGAAATGGCTATGAAAGTTGCTGTTAAGGCTGAGAAGGGGAGTGCAAGTGATACTATTTTCAAAGCGTAAATCAACCTCTCCTCGTTGAACGCCTGAGCGATGTAAACAGATCCAGAAACCAAGAAAGCTGTAACCGTTAAACTTGTTAATGATACAATTGTCAAAGCAGTTAAAATAAGAGATCCGATTCTCGAAGCTTCTTCCTCTCTGTAAAACGCAACCTCTCTTGGAAGGGAGTTCTGAAATCCCATCGTGGCAATTACAAGTGCAACACTCAAAATCGTCAAAGCCAAGCTGAAAACACCGTATTCTGCTCTGGAGAAAAACCTCGCTATAACTACGACACTTAAAAAGCCGAAAAGCATTGAGATAACAGTGCCAATGAATATTATCCCAGTTCCTCTTGCTATCCTCTGCAATGCATGGTTCGTTTCGTCCATGTTAGTCACCAGTGTACTTAGTTATTTTTATCTTGTGTATTAATTCCACGCAACTTCAAATTTTAAGAGCATTCCCTGCAACAGCATAAAAGATAACTGCCAATACCACCAAAACCAGCGTTATCATGTATAATCATCGCACTGTATCAACCCTAACTGATACTTTTTCCAGCTAAACGGAAATAACAGCAACATTCCACGCTTACATGACCCATGAGAAAATCGAGCATGTAATGTGCTGTAAAACCTAAAACCAATAGTAAAAACACTACAATCGATTCATAAAACAGCAGAGAAATCAAACCCGCAACAAGCAGAGAGCCAGCAGGAGTATGCAGTGGGGCAATAAAATCCCATACGTCTATATCGAACAAAATCAAAACTCATCCCAATTTTTACAACATCGGGTATCAAAGAACCTACCATTACTATTGCTGTATTCTCGTTATTAAACTTAAACCTGATTCCTGATACCTTACACAATACATAGGCAAACAGAACGTGAGCTAACCAGTTAGGCATCCTTTCCCCTCCTAAATCCCTTTTGCCTGAAATCAAAAGTCCAGTATTTGAAGAAAACGAAAGCGACAATTGGTATGGCAATGGCAGAACGAATAAAGATTGAGTTAATAAGACCATTTTTATAAACTATGATCTCTTCCGGGGTTATCTCATTTTGCAACACTCCCAAAATCTCGACTCTATCTCCGTTATCAACATCCAAATCAGATAGAACCTTTACAATCTTACTCTTAGGTCCATGCTCAATTAGAACATAAAACCCATCGCAACTTTTATTGATAACAGTTCCGTAAATGGAAACCATACCCTCAAAACCTTCGATAACATCCTCGTTATGTTAAATAACACCAAAGCCAGCGAGAAGATACCGTATTCCGCTTGTGTTATGAACCTTACTATCAGAACTCGTGAGAGTAATGCTGAACCCATGCCTATAATAGTTCCCACTAAAATGATCCCAGCTCCTTTAGCCACTTTTTGTAAGGATGGGTTAATTGGAGACCCCCATTAGTTATAAGCTTATGTTTTTGGCAAGTTCGTGAATAAAAAGTGTGTGTCTAATTTGTTAGAATTAATTTAATTAAATATAATTTTTAACTTTATATTTCTGCATACCAATCCACTTGTGTATCTGAATCTGGAGATATTGAGCAATTAATAGTGAACTGAGTTGGTGTAACGTTTGAAACCCAAACCGAGCCGATATTGCCCCTTGGTGTAACTATGACTTTAGTTGGTCTCGAGAATAGCCCGTGGTTTACTACTACTAACGTGTTTCCTGCAGTTATGGTTGCCGAACCTTGGTTTTCCGATAATACTCCAAGATTATGCCTAACAATAAAACTGGGATTTCTGTTAATTCTATTTATTGCTGCTTTAGTATTTCCAAACAAGTAGTTATTCTCTATAATTGTTGCGTCAGTAGCGTTGTCTTGTATACCTATTTTATTATTTGAACAAAGATTTCCGATGACAATATTCCAGCCCCTATTTAACTTAATACCTGCATTTGTGTTGAATCTACATCGATTTCCTATTATTATGTTTTCAAAATAATTTGCTTCGATACCATTATCACCACAATTTCTTACAGTATTACCAAGTATTAGGCCTCCCCCGTTAAGTAGTATGCCAGTTCCGTTCACCTCATTGATGCTGTTTCCAGAAATTATACCAAATACGTTAGCGCTAATTCCATTTCCTAGTCCACAGCGTAGTATATTCCCATTTATTATGAACCTAAATGCATCATCGATTGAGATGTGAGTCCCGCCACAATCAAAGAAAAGAGAATTTGTTACCTGTACATTCGAACCACCATTATCCACTGTTATAAATGATTGTGGTTTTTTAAGGTCTCCTCTACCTTCGAAGTAACATGAATTCACATTTAGGGGAGATATTATTCCTGCATAAATACTTGCGTATTCATCTAATTCAAAAGTACAATGTTGGACTAATACATCAGTACAAGTTTCTTTTCTAGTACTTCCTGCAAAGTATATTGTTGGAATATTTTTGTTTCCACAACGATCAAACAAGCATCTCTCTATTGTTAATATTTGAGTAGATTTGAATTTTAACGCTTCTTTTTTGAAATTATGGAATGAACAACTCTTTATTTGCATCCTTATTGCCCATATCGCGTTTAAAGCTCCCCCATTATTGCCATTCCCATTAAATTTCAGGTTTTCTATAACTATGTCATTAGCTTGCCCGTATGTCCCTGTAGTCTCAAAAATATAGTTATTTGTCCTAAGATTTAATACTGTTCTAGCACCAGTTCCCTTGATCATGGAATTACTCTTTATAATCGTTCTTGATAAAACATTATACTCCCCCTCCCTAATCCTGACCTCCCCTCCCCCCTTGCCAGCAGCGTAATCAATCGCCCCCTGTATAACCTCACTCGCATCCTCCCCCGGAGAAACGTCGTAATCACCGGTTCCATCCTGAGCAACAATGCACGTGCAGGGCTTCGGGATTTTAACTCCAGTGTAATCCGAAATCGTTTCAATTGCCGTATTGCTGCCAGCCGCTGGCGTTGTGGATGCAACAGCAGAAGAGGCAGCACTCCCAACTCCACCAGCAGCCAGTCCCAGCAAACCCAGAACTCCAGCCTTCAGCAAATCTCTCCTGCCAGTCCTGTACTCTAACTCTCTCAAAATCTCATCCCTGAACTGGGGGTCTTCCAACAGTACCTTCTTTAACTCCTCTATTTCTATCTTAACTCTCTCCTTCCTCTTCTCGCCCTTTATCCTGCCTATGATATGTTTGATGAACATGATATCACCTTTATCTCATTATTACAACTATTATTACTTACTCTCCATGCTATTTAACCCTTGCGTGTTGTGCTGGCTCAGTGATAACCCCAGGAAAGAAGTACGCAAGAACTGAAATCTATTGAATCAGA
>JARQZL010000152.1 GCA_029984855.1 Archaeoglobales archaeon
GGATTACATGCTTGCAGAAATCGCAGCTAAGGTTTGGATATACAACTCGTTGAGGGCTGTCCTCTGCTGAAGGATGTTGATCTGAAGAGAAGGGAGAAGCTAATTAAGAATTAGTCGACAAAGCATCAACTGGGACGATCCAAAGCTTCTGGATTACCTAAAAGAGAGAATTCTCCCTAATGTTGGAAATTTGAAGTTTGATTTAATCGAAGTGCTCCCTGATGAGGTAAGGCTTCAGTTACTCTGCGATATCCTTTAGATAACGTGTTAGGCTTTGCCCTAAAATATCCGAAATAAGATCGGATTGGATGGAAAGATGGAAGTTGAAACGAGAGGTTTTAAATACAAGCAAAGGGAAAATTATAGAGGAGGTACAATGACATTTAAGGTTTTGATAGATATTGTTAGGGATATAGAGGAGTTTATTGAAAAGCTGGAGAAGAGGAGAGGTGAACTTGAAGAGCTGAAAGATGAACTTCTAATTTACAGTGATGAAGAGTTCATGGAGAGTATAAAGAGAGGGTTAAAAGACCTTGAAGAAGGAAGATTCAAGAGATGTGAGAGCTTAGAGGATATAGATGAATTATTTGAGGAACTATGACGTACAAGGCTGATTTTTCTGACGAGTTCCTAAAAATCGCAAAAAAGCTAAAGAACAAGGATCCAGAACTTTTTAGGAGGTTAAAATCAAAGATTGAAGAAATACTAAAAAATCCAGAACACTACAAGCCGTTAAGAGGAAAAATGAAAGGACTAAGAAGAGCCCATATAGGCTCATTTGTCATCATCTTTAAAATAGAGGGAGAGTATGTTAGATTTGTGACATTCAAACACCATGATGAAGCGTATAAGTGAGTCTGAAAAAGAAGAGATGAAAGAGAAGATTAAGAAAATTCTGGCTGAAAAAGATGAGGTTATCTTTGCATATCTTCACGGTAGCTTTAACGAGATTTACTTTAGGGATGTTGATATTGCGGTTTACGTTGACGAGAGTAAAGTAGGAGATTTTCTGGATTATGAACTAAAGCTCTCTGCAGAGATTGAAAAAACTGTAAGATTACCAGTTGATGTTAAAGTTCTGAATTCTGCACTACTGAGCTTTAAGTATAGAGCTATTAAGGGCGAACTCTTAACCAGTAATAACGAAGAAATCAGGTTCAGATTCATAGAGAAAACTCTAATGGAATACTTGGGCTTTAAACCAATAGAAGAGAAAATAATAGAAGAAATACTAACAACATGAATCCAAAATCTATTTAATGATTTAATCGAACTGCTCCCCTGATGAGGTAAGGCTTCAGCTACTCTGTGATATCCTTTAGGGGGTGAATGTATGGTTTTATTCTGCGGAGAGTGTTTTCATTTCGGCTATACAAAATACTACCACGAATATTACGACTATGACGGATTTGAGAAGAAGGTAGATGATTACGGAGACCTTGCAGAAGTTTACTGCCCGTGCTGTCATAACGATGAGCTTTTAGAAGCAGATCTTGATAAAGAGCTCGTTAGAGCTTTGAGAGAATTCGATAAGCTAGTGCCAGAACTCAAAATTGAGCTGACAACAGCATGTGATTTGAGAGATGAATTTTCTATTGCCAAAGAGTTCTCAATAAGTGTTCTGATATTTGCAGCTGCTGGCTTATGCGAGCTTAGGATTAAGTACTACGATGAGTTCTGGAGGACTGAAGAGCTTAAAGGAGATGTGTACAGGATACTTGAAAAAGCGATTAAAAATGACTTGAAAGCAGTCATAAACGCTGTAGAACTCCTTTCGAGAACCAGTGTTAAGGAGAAGGTTAGAAGTGTTTTAGATTGGGCAGAAGAATATGTTAAGAGACATCCTGAAGTATTAGCGAATTGCATTTAATCCCTGTGGAAACTGATGCTACGAGGGATTCGCATGACAGTCATCGAAGTCGATTCCAGAAGCTTTGACGATGTTTTGAGGGAGAACAAGAGCGTTATAGTTGAATTCTGAGCTGAGTGGTGTGCGCCATGCAAAAAGCTAAAGCCGATCATAGATAAACTTGCTGACGAGTTCTCAGAGATCGTTTTCGCAAGACTTAACGTTGCCGAGGATTTCGAGATTTCCAACAGGTATGGCGTATCCGCTGTACCGACACTTGTGTTCTTCAGGAACGGTAAGCCAGTTGATGTTATAATCGGAGTGATTCCTGAGAATGAGATAAGAAGAAAAGTTAGAGAACTTCTGGAAATTTTGCGATAGAAATTGTAGATAAACCAAATTACAGCTCTTTTTATTTTTTTCTTTAAATTTATTCATTGATTAAAATAATTTAAGCTAAAATTAGTTAAAATAGCTGTGAGTTTGGACTTGAGGATTTTGGTGTTAGTTTTCTGTATTCTAATCCACACTCTTTTAGTAATTTTCTCGCCGAACTTGTAATGCTTGGAGTTACTATAATTCCCCTAAACACTCTTACCCATTGATTTGTAGTAGTCTACATATCTTTTCAGCTGTGACACTGCCTGAAGTTGTGCCGTAGACCTCTTAAACTCTATTATAACCGTATTTCCCTCAGAATCTTCTCCTACTAGATCAACCTTACCGTAAGGTGTTTCAACCTCCTTTCCAATGAGTTTAAAGCCGTCTTCTATTATGCCTGGATTTCTTACAACCTCATCCACCATCTCGCTCTCAGAGCCCCAGAGTACGAACTCGTCCTCACTGCATTTACACATCATAGCGCTATAAACGCATGGACTGTAAATCCAGACGTTCTCTCTATGATTATTCCTAATACTTCGAATAACAAGAATATCATCCTTGATCTGAGCCGTTAGAATACATCCCGGAGGTTGCCAGTTTATCGGCTCTCTCTTACTCCCAGAATGGATTAGAAGAGAACCATCGGGCTTTGAAATGAAAATCCTATTACCAAACTTAGCTTGCTCCTTGCTCTGCCATCATAGATAACCTCGCAGTTCAGGTACAGGATTATAACATGTGTTCTTGAATACTATTTAATGAGATCGACAACATCGGACAATTCAGGACTATCAAGCACAACGTAATCCATCCAGAACGGTACTGGTAAAAAGGGAGAAATAGTTTTCTAAACGATGGAGATATCACTTAATAATTTTAACCAATAAATAAAATTATTTTGAATCTAAATCTACTAGCTGTAGGCATCTATGAGATTTCTGTTAGCATCATATAAGAATGCTGTATCTCCATCGTTGTTCCATATTGCACTCAAAGAACCCCCAGTAAAGCTCGTTGTCAGTATTTGCGCCAGAACCAGATTAAATTGTAACAGTCTCTCTCGGATCAAGGGTTATCGATGGGAATACAAACGTATGCCCGGCTTCATCCTTCAGAATCCAACCCTCCAGATTCACAGAAGTATCTCCAACATTCTTTATGACAATGTACTCGTCGTTTAGATTGTAGTTGTTGTTTCCATAAGCATCGTAGTGCACATACGCTATCTCTACAGATGTTGTTGAGGTGCTGTCTGGAGTAGGAGTCGTGGTTGTAGTTGTTGTAAGAATGCTCCAGAGTCCTCTCCCTTCCTTCATTCCTACCAATCTTGACTTGCTCCATCTTTCTTCGAAAATTACGTAAGGTATTGCTAAGATGATTGTTGAGAGGAGTAGGCTAAACACAAATAAACTTAACCTTATTAAGAACTCCATACTCATCTTTCCACATCTTTGTTAAACTCATCCAGTGATTTATATAGGGCTCTCTTAAACCTTATATTCACAAGCAAGTTGCCTCATCTCCATGAATCAACCTTTTGTAGAGCACAGTCGATTAAATGGTTGCTATATTCATTACACCTGAAGATAAAAAGAGAAAAAGGTTTTAAAGTCTATTTATCTAGCTCTACCTCTTCTCAGTGCAATACCCGCAGCAGCTATTGCAATCAATGCGAGTAAAGCTTCAAATCCTGGAATCTGCCACCATGGTTTCGGTGTCGGAGTTGGCGTTGGAGTTACAGTTGGAGTTACAGTTGGAGTTGTAACTGGCGTGACCGTCGGTGTTGGTGTTGGAGTTATAACAGCCTTTACAGCTATTGCAAATACGCTGAATGATCCAGTTTCTGCTCTGTAGTAATAGTTGTTCTCGTCTTCACCAGTAAGCTCGGTCTTGAGCTCTTTCCAGCCCTCATGATACTTCATCAGAATGACATTTGCCGGATCATAGCCCTTCTCTGCGATCCAGCTCTTTGAGACTTTGAAATCGATGTGGCCGGCTGGCTCAACTTCAATGTTCGTTCCGTACTTTCTGAATGTTATTTCAAGTATTCCGTAAACTTTTGCCGGTGGCTCAGGCACTTCAGCTGGCAATGATTTGAGCTTTGAAACGTGCACTTCCAGCGTCATTCTTTCAGGCACTTTAAAGGATACTGCAAGCACTCCAGTTGCCTCTGCTTTTGCTTGTGGAAGTTCAACCTTTCTTTCAGTATTCGCTGGAACCGTCAGAGCTACAGAGTACGTAACTTCTGCATGTGCCGGAACTGCTGGTGCTACAACTACTCCTCCACCACCAGCACCTCCACCTCCACCACTTGGCGGGGCCGGTGATGGAACTTTTACCTTCACGCTGACAGGGATGTCCTTGCTTCCACCGTTCTCTGAGGTAACATTGATTACGCCACTGTAAGTTCCCGCGCTGGCTCCACTTGGCACTGATATAGTAACAGTTATTGGCACGCTCTGATCAACTGCTATGCTTGGAATGTTGTTCTGGCTGAAGCTTATCCAGTTGGCGATACCTCCAGATGCTGATAAGTTGACTTCTTTAAGTTCGGCATCTCCAGTGTTCGATATTGTTATCGTAACGCTTGCAGATCTACCAGCTGTGATCTCCTTTGATATCGACGTTGGTGAGACTTCAAGGACTGGTGTTGGAGTTGGAGTTGGCGTAGGTACAGGGCTAACTGCCAGAGTTCCAGCCTGTACAATAGCTTCAATTGGATTACCGTTATCGTCATCCATCTGCGTTATGGATATCCCTATTGATGTTGTGCCAGCTTCTTTTCCTTTGAGAGTTATGCTTGCCAGAGTTACGTTCGTTGCACCAGCCCGAATCGAATCATTTAGATCTACAGCCTTGATCCACACTGAACCCGCTGGCATGGTTGAACTATCGTTAAGCCAAGCCCATGATGGAAGTTTGAACGAAGATATCTCCGCTACACTTGAGTTAGATAGCTTAATTGTGATGTTGTAGCCGGATAATCCATACGGGATCTTGTCTATGACAATATCAACTGTAACATTCTTGTCGACTTCTACTGTTGTGGATTGTGGAGCCACAGCTATTACGGACTTTGAGTAAACGTTGATCGTGTGTACATCCGATTCGAAGGTTACTTCTTTTCCATTCCTGTCGACGACGGTTACAACCAGCTTAAAGTTGTAAGTTCCAGTCTCATTTGGCTTCCATGCAATATCGTAAGCTATAACGGCATTTGATGGGGAGCCAATGACATTGTAGCCATAACCGTATCCGTAGCAGCCATATCCATAACCGTATCCATAGCCGTAGCCCCATCCAAGGTATCCATAGCCATTGTTAACATAGCCATAGCCGTACCCCCAACCAAAAACGGCATTCGTTGTTGAGTTAACTGTAACATTGGCTACTGTACTGTTAGTATTCGCAAGGGGGGCATTTTCAAGCACAACTGCTCCAGGAGTGAGATTTACAGGTATGGAAACAGAATCGGTCTGTCCGTCCTTTTCTACATTAAGTCTTATGTCCTTTATGTGCGACCACTCTCCAGCCTCGCTCTGAATTTCTATTTTAGCAGTGAATGTAACTGTTTTTCCTACAATGGACGTGTCTGGTCCAGTTAAGCTAACCAAAAGGCTTGCTGCTGGCTGGCTCAGGATAAGCATTGCGATAATTGTCAGGGTTATTGCTACACTCGCAAGACTTTTCTTTCTACCTGCTTTCATTGCTCTCACCCGATAATATACCGGAGATTAAACCATTACCTGATAATATACCGGAGATTAAACCATTCTCAATTACCTGAGTCATCTATATATAGTTTTCGAGTTATAGAGGAGTTATAGAGGGTAAGGCTTAAAAAATCATAAAAATTCGCAAGAGTTTGAGGGAAATTTCAATGAATTTCGTATAGGTTTTTATGGATGTTACTAACATTAGCAACAAAAAAATAAATGGCGGGAATACAAGATCGGTGCTTTGACCACATGTTGGCCCTTTTTAACCTCTCGCTGCTGCTAAGTCCCCTTGCGAAGGCGAGGGGATACAGCAGGGAAGGTGGGTGGAAAAAGCCACTGGCTCTCTTCGACAGTCAACAATTTTCAAGGAAACACAATCAAAGGAGTTGAGATCACACTCCTATACGCTTTTTAAATACTTCTCTGCCTTTGTCCCAGCTTATTGTAAGCTTTGCATCCACGTATCCCTTGCTCTTTATTTTCAGTCCGTCGAAGAATCCCACCGATATTTCGACTTCTTTTTCAACACTGCTTTTAGCATCCATGTCCCCTACCACGGTGATAAGAGCATCTTTCCCATTAACCTTTACCCTATCGTTGTCGACAAAAAGCTCGAGAGTAACCTTAACGTTTTTCACATATCCATCGTTGTTGACCAGCTTTGCCGTAACAACTCTGCTTAGTGCCCCTTTTTCTTTGACATCAATGATTTCAATGCTAAACTTATTTTCTTTAGGTGTAGTCTTAGGTGTGCTCGATTTAGTTGTTTGGGCTTTGGTGGGTATTGGTGTCTGCTTAGGAATTGCTGGAGCTTTACTGGACTCATTATAAGCGTAGAGTGCCGATAGTGAGATTATCCCTATGACGACCAATATTAGTACAATCTTCTGGTTTGGTTTCATCAAGAGATAGGATATAAAAAATTATATTATTTATGGGGTGGATAGAACCAGTCCCATGGTTTCCCACACCTTGGATCGTCAGTCTTACCATTTATCACCTTGGGCACTATCGTTTCATCGTTCCAAGGCCTTCTCACTTCATCCGGGTTCTCGTAATCGTACAGCCTGCTAACGAAGTAAACAAGCATCGCTGGCTCATTACCAACAGCCTTGAACCCGTGCCAGTAGTGACCGGGAACCCTCACCACCTGCAAGTTATCACCAGTCGAAACTATCTCGTTAAGTTCTTGCGTTTCATCGTCGTAGGCGCAGATCTTGATCGCCCCTTTCACACAGACGAAGTAATCTACCTGCCCTCTCTCGTGTCTGTGCCATGCCCTTACAACGCCTGGATACGTGATGGATAGGTTTGCCTGAACGATCTCATCCTGAAATACGTCGCTCCAGTCTATTCTCATGATCTCAGTGAAGAACCCTCTCTCATCAGCGAACCTTTTCAGGGGTTTGATAACAATGCCAGGGAGCATTATCTGACCTCCTCAACCTCATCTTTCAACACCTTTAAAGCCTTCTTCAAGTCGTAGGGTTTCTCATCCAAACATCTTGCAGCCTTCGAAGTATCGAGCGAAGAATCTTTTGGTCTTGCAGCAATCCAGTTTATCTCGCTCATTTTGGAGGGAATGATCAGATTATCATCCAGCCCAAACGTCCTAGCGATCCCCTGAGCGAACTCAAACCTCGATACTCTTGTAGCTCCAGCAAGGTGGAAGATACTCTTAGCCTCTTTTTCAACAGCATCCAGAATCATCCTTGCGAGGTTGGTGTTCAGGGTAGGAGTAATATACTGGTCGGTGACGATCCTAACGTTCTCTCCCTTCTCAAGCCTTTCAATCAACCACAATGCGAAGTTGATCTTACCGCTTGCAGGCTTGGCTCCGTATATGACGCATGTTCTCGCAATGCAGAAATCCCGACAGTGCTTTTCACCCAGCAGTTTTGTGTAACCGTAGTAGTTCACGGGATTCGTTTCGTCGTCCTCCTTATACATGCCTCTACGGCCATCGAAGACATAATCAGTTGAGACGTAGATAAGGAATGAATTGAGTTTTTTTGTCACTTCGGCTACAGCCTTTGTACCTTCAACGTTTATTCTGTAAGCCAGGTCCTTCTCCTTCTCACATCTGTCCACATCTGTCAGGGCTGCTGAATGGATGATTACATCAGGCTTCACGTTTTCGATTGTTCTTACAATACTATCAGGATCGGTCAGATCAAATCTAACAGGCTCGCCGAACTCAGGTCTGTGATTACAATACCCGGAATAAACTTCATAACCCTTCTCCAGAGCAAGCTCAGCCACCTTACTTCCCAGCAGCCCGCTGCCACCAGTGATAAACAACCTCATCCACTACCACTCCAGCTTCCATGGAGTTGGATGTAACACTCTCTCATCCGCTAAAGGCTTCCACCACCATTCATTTTTAAGATACCACTCCACCGTCTTCCTTATACCCTCTTTGAAGGTGTGTTTTGGTCTCCATCCGAGTTCTTCTCTTATCTTTGATGAATCAAGACTGTACCTGATATCATGTCCCGGCCTGTCCTCAACGAACTCTATTAAGTCCTCCTCCTTACCCATAATATCAAGAATCTCCTTGACCACTTCCAAGTTCGTCTTCTCTTCCCTACTCGATATGTTGTACACCTCTCCTCTCTCCCCTTCTCTCATTACAAGATCGACAGCCTCACAGTGATCCAGAACGTGGATCCAGTCTCTGACGTTCTTGCCTGTACCGTAGATGGGTATCTTCATATTCATCGCAGCTCTGATTATAGTCTTCGGTATCAGCTTCTCGGGGAACTGGTATGGCCCGTAATTGTTCGTGCACCTCGTGATCATAGCGTGTATGCCGTAGGTTCTTGCGTAGGATAAAACGAACATATCGCCAGCAGCTTTGCTTGCTGAATAGGGTGAGGATGGCCTTAATCTGTCGTCTTCCTTAAACGAGCCGTTCAGGATGTCACCGTACACTTCATCCGTTGACACGTGAACGAGCTTGGCATCGGGATTGTTTTTTCTAATGGCTTCCAGTATAGTGAAAACTCCCATAACGTTGCTCTGCAGGAATGAGTACGGGTTGGATATACTTCTATCCACGTGCGATTCAGCTGCATAATTCACCACAACGTCAACATCTCTTACGAGCTTAGACATCAACTCATAATCTGATATATCGCCTTTAACGAAGGAGTATCTTTCATCGCTCTCAACCTTAAGATTGTTCGGATTTGATCCGTATTTTAGAGCATCAACGTTAATAACTTCAACATCTGAATACTTATCCAAGAGATATCTTATGAAATTACTCCCTATAAAGCCCAAACCGCCCGTAACAAGCACTTTCATGGTATCACAACGCTAATTCGGAGTTATCACCAACTACAAATCTGTACCCTTTCGGTTTAGAATTGCACTCCTGAATCTTAACATTTCTACCAATCAGGCTTTCGACAATTCTTCCAGCATTTATTATTTTGCTCCCATCCATGATAACGCTGTCCTCTATTTCTATCCCCTCTATCTCGCAGTTGTTGCCTATTGATGTATAGGGGCCTATGTACGAATTTACAATCCGACAGTTCTTACCTACAACGCAAGGTCCCTTAATAACAGAATCTTTTATCACCGTCCCAGACTCAATTACAACTCTACCCATAATTCTTGAATTCTCCGCCTTGCCCTCATTCTCTGGCCGTATATCATCCAGCACTAACCTGTTTGCTTCGAGTATGTCCTCTGGCTTGCCTGTATCCTTCCACCATCCTTTTACGATGGATGCTTCAACTCTGTAGCCATTATCAATCAGCCATTGGATTGCATCTGTGATCTCAAGCTCATTACGCCATGATGGCTTTATGTTCTTGCACGCTTCGATTATCACGGGTTTGAAGAAGTAGATACCAACCAAAGCGTAGTTGGATGGTGGGACCTTTGGCTTCTCGATTAACCTTTTTACTCTACCATTTTCATCGAGTTCCACAACACCAAAGCGTTGAGGTTCATCAACTTCTGTAAGCAGTATTAAAGAGTCCGGATTGAGTTTTTGAAACTTCTTTGCATGTTCAACAATCCCATCCCTGAGTATGTTATCGCCTAAATACATAACGAATTCTTCATCCCCGAAAAACTCCTCTGCCACTAAGATTGCATGGGCCAAGCCCTTAGGTTCACCTTGGTAGATAAACTCTATATCGGCATCCCATTCAACCGATTTGACTGTCTCTATAACCTGATCCTTATTTGGACCCAGAATGATCCCTATGTCCCTGATACCAGCTTCTATAACATCTTCAATGGCATAAAATAGCACGGGTTTATTTGCCACCGGAATCAGTTGCTTTTGCTGAGAATAGGTTAATGGCCTAAGTCTTGTACCGTGTCCTCCAGACAAAATGAGAGCTTTCATCGCTATAATCGAGCCAGCTAATATTAAATATTAATCTTTCGAAATATCTTTATGTAACCCTCAAAAATTCAGGTTATGAGATTTCAGAATAAAAAAGAGATGGTCATTCTCCTGATTATCTTACTAATTTCGGCGTATTTCGCATATATGCCTCATGCAAACTACAGCTATCCTTTGCATCGGGATGAATGGGATCGTATAACTTTGGCAAATGCTCTTTTAAAATATAAAAGTCTTGAATTTCCAAATCCATTCACAGGCGAAGGAACTATAAAAAACCATCCTGAGATCGGCTTTGTAATCTTTATTTCCGTATTCAAGCTAATGGGAATTGATTGGTGGGTACTCTTCAGATATTTTCCAGTATTTCTTTCAGTGTTTCTGACCTTTGTAACCTATGTTTTAGCAAGAAGGATGGAGTACGGTATTGAAGCAGCGTTTTTTGTTGCATTAATTCCAACAACCGTAAGGTATCTCGGCCCAGCTTTTTTCGTTCCTGTATCCTTAGCTCTACCTCTTATAATTCTTACTTTATATTCAGCTTTCTTTTTAAAGAGAGGAAGGTACATCATGATTTTTTTAATTTCTGTTTTTCTGCTTTATGAGCATCCACCTTCAGCTATAGCCACTTTTATAGCGCTATTCTTTCTTTTTTTAGTGGAGAGAGATTTGAGAATGTTTATTACAATTCTTTTAGCATCATTGACAGCAATTCCTCAATTCCTAACATATGTGGAGCATAAAGGTGTAGAGGGATTAGCTTTTACAGCCGTTGGTGTGTTTAGGGGAGTTTTTGAGGAATTTGGGTATGTTCATACTGCAATATTTGTTCTTGGGTTTTACTTAGCTATGCGAGAATGGAAAAAGCGTGAAGTGGCCATTGGGTTTACGGTAGCGACATTGCTTGGGTTAATACTGCTCTACAGATTCTTTGACTACATTCCCCTCATATTTCCCGAAAGAGTATTGCTGTACACGATGCTTTTCATGTCTTTGCTTGCTGGTAAGGGCTTGAGCTGGATCAGAACCAAGAACTGGATGGTTGCCTTAGCCGTAGCGTTGATAGTTTTTACTCAATCGTATCAGTCTCATGCAAGCACACCTTACTACCACATAGTAAACAAGGAGGAATTCGAGGACTTCGTGTGGGTAAGAGATAACCTTAATGGGAAAGCCGTTTTAGATCCCTGGAAGGCGATAGCGTTTACGGCTGTGGCGGAGAAGCCTGTTTATGCGACTATATCTGCTGGACCAAATGAGACAATGGCAGAGAGAATTAGAGAAACGGCAAAGTTCTTTAGGGAGGATTGTTCGGATACTGAATTTCTGATTAAGAACAATATTTCTATCATCTATTACAGGGGTGCTGTGGACAATCCAAATTTAATAAAATATAGAGATAGAATTTACTACTTCTCTTCTTCTAAGTTTTTGGGTGAGAGAAGATAGAAGAATATAGAAATTGTCATAAAAAATAGTATTATCAGGGCAAACCTGTCCATGTTTATCCTCTGGAAAGCAGCCAGCTTATCTTTCAGGAGAAGTACTACCAGATAAACCACTGTAAGATTAAAAGTCGTTTGGAGGGAGACCTGATAAAACCCCGGTTTAATCTGGATCCTTACTGGTCGGGATTCTTCTCCTTCCTCTTCCAGCAGGGTGTGGGAAAGAAAGCCAATTAACAACGCAGTGTTCAATGCCAAGAGGAATCCTATATTTCCCAAATTCATGAATTTGAGATATACAATCCAGAAACCCAAAATAGAGAGCAGAACTATCAGTAGGTCGTCAGGATATATTGTATTTTCATGCCTTCTTACAGTTCCTGCAATCACGATTAATCCCAGACAAAAGTAGATAAAGGAAATCAAAAACTGATCCAAGAAGATTCCGAGACAGGATAAAACCAGTAAAAGAGATGAGATGTATTCGAGATTTTGTGTTATTCTCTCTTTTAAGGGAGCAAATGAGAAAAAGATAGATGCAATAGAGAGAGCTGAGAAGAAAAGGAAAATGTATGCAGTCTTAACCATAAAAAACACTAATAGAGACACGATGGCTCCTACTATCTGAGCAATTTTCGCTGCTGAGTTATGCATCATAAGAGTTGGTTTTTGATGAGATTCAAAAAGATTTATAGTAGTGTAGTGTTATGCAAGGCATGTATCCCACTGAAGTAATCAGACTTGTTCTGGGTATAGTGCTTATCCTGTTTATTCCGGGATTTATCTGGACTTTCGTGCTGTTCGATAAAAGGGAGATAGACACTTTAGAGAGGATTGCTTTGAGCTTTGGAATAAGCATAGCGGTTGTTCCTCTTCTAATTTTCTTCCTGAACAAGCTGGCAGGTATGAAGATAACGGCATTCAACTCTTTTCTAACGATTGCAGTCTTCTGCATCGTTGGAGTTCTGTGTGTATATATAAGGGTAAAAAAGTGGACGATGTTGGAGAAAACTTTGAAAAGATTAACGAGGGTTCGTTTTTAGCTTTGGTTTGGAAAACAAACATATACTGGTTATATCTTCCCTTTCAGCTTCAGTTCTTTTATCTTAGATTTTAGTTTCTCTTTTTCATCTTTTTCATAGTATGATGGATCGACGTAAACAGGTTCTTTCTTTGCCAACTCTGAATCTGGTTCAAATATCTCTGTCAGAACTCTACCATCCATGTCGTTTGGAATTGGCAAGCCAAAGATGTGGAGGATCGTTGGGGCGAGGTCGTAGATTTTGGCTCCTTTGATCTCATAGCCTTTTTTGATGCCTGGGCCGTAGGCTATGAAGATACCATGCAATGTGTGGGTGCCGGACCAACCTTCTTCTTTCGGGTTAAAGTCCCACAATTCTTTTACACCTGCTCGGCTGTATATCTCATAACCTTCGTTGGGAAGTATAACTATATCTGGGGCTATGTCAAGATAATCGCCAGCATAAATCTCCTCTTTCAAGAATACTTTCTTAGCTAATTTCTCACTGTTTATTGGGTTTATTATTTGTTCTAACTCTTCTTTCAGTTTCAATCTAAGATTATGGTATTCCTCATCCTTTAATATTTTTTTATTTAGATATATTAATCCTTGTGGTAGAGCGATAACTTTACTGTTTTCCCAATCTATAAGGCTCTCTAACCATGCTTCTCTAATATCTTCAACATTGGGGATAAGTTTTCCTAAAATCGGTATTGTATGTAACCTTCTGAAAGAATTTATAACGATATTCTTTAGCCCTAATTTGGATAGGAGTGTATATATTAAATTCAGAAGAGCCGATTTTTTCAACTTAAGATAACCTTTCTTAACCAGCCATATGTTTATGTCAAATATTGCATCTAATTTTGTGAAACCATGATCAGAAAAAATAAAAACATAATTTGGCTGAAATTCTTCCAGCAATTTTCTTATCTCAATATCTATTAATTTCCAAAAGTCTTCAATGACCCTACCGTACTTAGGATCATTGTCTTCCATGTATTTCCAAAAGAAATGTTGTACATTATCTATATGAAATATGGTGAGGTTCAAAAAGTTTAGATCGAATTTTCGTATTAAGTATCTTGTGGCTCCAAATCTTTGCTTTATTAAGTTCTGTCTGTCTTCTATAAACTCTTCTTTACTCATTCCATGATAATTTTTTTCTATGCATGTGTATCTAAATTTCTCCTTAAGTTCATGTTCAATTTCTGGAGGATAAGTAAATTCAGTATCCTTTGTAGCCAATTCTGAGACCATAAACCCGTTTATTTTTTTTGGTGGGTAAGTTGTAGGCATGCCTATTACACCAGATTTTATGCCTTTCTTATCAAGATAATCCCAAATTTCTTTGCTTTTAAACGATAACGAGTTATTAACAATAAATTTTTGAGATTTTATATCTACACTCAACCACCAGTAGACTCCTAATTTTCCAGGATTTTTACCAGTAGAGTAGCACTTCCATGCTGGAAATGTTACCGGTGGTATACATGTTTCTAACTCACCATAAGTTCCTTTTTTTACCAGTTCAGCTATTGTCGGAATCGATCCTTTTTTAATTAAAGGCATTAGTAAATTCCAGGTGGCTCCATCCAAACCAAGTGTCATAAATTTTATCATGTTCTATTCACCTTTATAATGACAATATTAGGATCATAGTAAACTATTTCACCAACTTTGGTGTATCTCCTAATATATTCTGTATTCAATTTTCCATACTGCGGTTTCATAACAGGATTTAAGCTCTTCCCCTCCGCCCATGTAACAGTTCTGCTACTTATTACGAGAAGATATGTATAATTATTAATATTAGTACTTTTGTATATCTTTTGCAAATAAAGTTTATCTCTTTCATATGTGATATTGTTAAGAACTGATAATAACTCTAAAATTTGAGTAGAGTTATCTGTTTTAAATATTTGCTTTATTGTCTCAAGTTTAGACCTTTCAATTTCATTAAGAGGTCTAATCGACATAGCAGGTTGCACGATATGAATTTTATTTGCTAACCCATTTAACACAAGCATGGTGAAGGGATCACTAATTATTACAGTTTCATCAGAAGTATTCGATTTTAGCCAATTAGCGGCCTTGAATTCATATAAAGCTATTGGAGTATGTAATCCCGTGAACGTATCCATAGGGTAAGTGTACCTATCAACGGATGGCTGCATTAACGAAGGTATCGTGATAATTAAAAGTAAAATAACAATTGTAGAAGCTATTAATTTATTTAGATATATTCTATTACTCATCCTTGACATTAATTTATAAATCATGTAAAAGGAATATGCTATGATTACAGCCATGAAAGGTGCCAACTCTCTGTTAAGTCTAAAAAGCCATGATTCTGGAGAGAAATACAGGAAAAGAATGAATGATGATATGAATACCACTAATAGACCTATATTCTTTTCATTTTTGATAAGCATTAAAAAAGCTCCTATCAAAAATAACTCTAAGACTGGTGTTGGCAGAGCATATCTAAGTGAATCATATCTATCCATGAAAGTTCGAATTATTGTAGCATAATCTTTTTTTAGAACGAGAGAAGATAGCGGATTTGTCGTTGGTATGTTAACTAATCCAACTACTTGAAGTGATACATATAAAAATGTGAATATAACAAAAAGATATACTAGGTATCTAATATTATTCTCCCCTATTACTAGTAAATAAGTAAAAAGTATAAAAATAAAAATTACCATCATATAGTGGCCAAATGCTTCTTGATGAAAAGCTAAGTAGAAAGGTATAACTAAGTATAGAACAAATAATAATTCTTTAATTAATTTATTTTTAACGTAAATAGAAAAGTATGAGATCATTAAAGTTAAAGCCGAAAGCCCTACAATAATTTTTTCCTGATTATACATTGACAAACCAGCCCAGTGATAAGCCATACCTAAGATAAAGATAAGTGCTACGAAGTTAAAGTTGACCAAGATGATTCCAATAAATCTAAATTTATTTATGTTTAATTTTAATTTTTTTATATTTGAGTTAATAAAAATTGAGGAGAATAAATATAAGATATGAGGGAAAAAGGCGTATAAAATTACACCAGATGCGAAATCGTAAGATGGAGTTGCAGTAAAATAGTTATTAAATGGTTGACCATTATATGTTAAAATATACAGACCAAAGAATACTGTAAGTAAAGATATACTTCTTTTTTGAAACAACTTATAGGAGAAAAGATACAAACCAAATCCATAAATTAAAGTATTGAGTATTGCACCAATCCAATTTAAAGCCATTGGTGATACATTGTAAAATTTGGCTGGAATAAAGTATAAAACTAATTGGATTGTTCGCCTATTTAATAAAAATCCGTGCTCAATAGCCCTTTCTACGGGTTGATAAAGATCAACAGGATGAAGCCAATACCATCCGACTAACGGAAAAGGTAATTTGATTTTGGCGAGCAAAGCTGAAGTAATAGAAAAAATCGCTATTAAAATGATAATATATATATGCTTCTTTATCAAATTAAAGATATATTCTGTTTCATCATTATATTTTGATAAAATTTTTGGTTCAGCTAGCAAAAATAACATATAACAAACCAAAAGCAGATATACAAAATATTTGACAATAAAATAAAAATCTAAAAACTGGAAGAACATAATAAAAATCCATATTAAAAGCATTCCAACCATAAAACGAAGAATAAGCCTAGATAAAACATCAAACATTTGAAAATGTTCTCGAAAACTGCTTACTAAGTTTGTTAAAATAAATCCAGCTAAGTAGGGAAAAATAATAAAGGCTGGTAAAGCTAGAATGGATTTTAAAAGCTCGTTAGGTAGTAAATAAGAGAGTACTCCACTAAATATTAGGTATAAAAATAGCAATTTCTCCAAATAAAATTTCACCTCAGACCCTCCAGCCTAACAAATTCTTTAACACTTTCCCAAAGCGGAGTCATTAAACCCATCCTATACAACTCTGTATCATTCAGTTTCCGATCTTCCTGCACTTTCCTTCTTTTCTCCAGTGTTTTAGAAAGTTGTTTTAAGAAATCTATGTTTGCTCTCAAGATCGCCATGACATTACTAAATTCCCCCCTGATCAAAAACATGGGCATACGAATTACATCAAAACAGATCGACACAAACAACCCCTTCATTACATTTCTCAATTCAAAGTTTTTCACAATGTTCATAAGCCTATTCTTTTGTGCATAGTAAATCCTTCGTGGTGATGCCCTTCCCCCCCACGAGCCACCGTATTTGTGGTAAACTACCGAAGTTGGAACGTACATAACCTTATATCCTTTCAGCCAGGCTCTCCAGCACAAATCTAAATCTTCAAAGTAAGCAAAATAATCATCATCAAAACCCCCCAATTCCTCAAAAATTTTACGCCGAACAAGCATAGCAGCCCCACAAACCGCTCCAACGAACTTTGGCTCATTAAACTTTGGAGAATCTTTTTCACCAAATCCAACATCTATGCCTGCTCCTATTATTGTTATCTTAGCTCCTGCGTGGTTTATTGTATCTGGTCTGTCGTAAAATAGTATCTTGCTTCCCACAGCAAATGTGGATTCATCACTCTCTATTGCTTTGACTAACTCTTCCAGCCATTTTGGATCTACTTTGGTATCATCGTTTAGCAGAGCTACGTATTCAGTATCAACCATCTTTATTGCTCTGTTATAACCTTCCGCAAAACCATAATTTTTATCAAATCTTATAATCTTAACCCATGGGAAATTCTTCCTTACGTAATCCGATGAACCATCCGTGCTGGCGTTATCGAGGAGATAAGCATCAAAATCTTTATAGGTTTGTTTTTCCAGAGATTCAAAACATTCCCTTAGATGGTGCTTTCCATTGTATGTTATGACAATGACTGAAACTTTTTTACGGCCCATTATATTCCTCACCGATTATTTGTCCACCATCCCTTATGCTTGCTAATCTTCCTCCTCAGAACATTGGGAATATATTCGTAATTCTTCCCCAAGGCTACACCAGCAAACCTTGCAAGATTATAGACTATAGCATACGGAATCCAGATTTTGTGATTCTTTAACAAATACTTCATCTCACCAACAAGATAAGACAATCCCTTCGAAGCAACTCCACCTGAACCACATATCTGTCTCATCGCAACACCATCATCAAATCTGCGCTTAAAGGCTGAGACGATTGAATAGTTGTGAGAATGGTAGACTACAGCTTCAGGCTCATACACGAGCCTATAACCAGCTTTCAAAACATCTATCGCCCATTTCTTGTCTTCAGCCATTATAATGCTCTCGTCAAATTTTATCTTTTCCCATACCTCCTTTCTAATTGCAGAACAAACATCTGAAATATAAACATGCGAGACATAAAACTCCGCCAGATTTTCAAGATCGGCAGGAGTTATAACCTTTCTTTCGTCAGGATAGAAATAAGAATAAAAGAACTTCTCCATAGGTTTTGCATTTGGATAGGCCATCTGCCTTCCGTAAACCCCTGCAACTTTATCCTCTTCCAGCGGTTTAATCAACCTTTCCAGCAATTTATCATCTAAAGGCATAGCATCCTGAGTAACGTAAACCAAATAATCCCCTCTTGCCAGCTCAGCCCCCAGATTCCTGGTTCTGCTGTGATGGAACTCTTCAGGCTTTATTCTGTGTATCCTGCAACCGTACTCCTCAGCAATCTCCAAAGTCCTGTCAGTTGAACCGGAATCAACCACTACAACCTCAAAATCCTGATATGTTTGATTATCCAATTTCTCCATTAAACTTCCGAATCTATCTCCAGCGTTCTTTGTCAAAATTATTATGCTTGTATCCATAACTGGCACCAGTCGTCTAAAAGTTTATAACTCAATCATCTCAAAAAAACTAAATTCCTTCCAGCAGCCTCAAAAATTCAGCATAAACCTGACTGTCCAGCCTGAACCCCTTCCTGATCATCAGATCGACTTTCTTCTTAGCATCTCCCCCGTCCATCTTTCCCCTCCTCAGCATGAGGAATATCAGGAAAAGACTGCCGTGAACTTCAATTCCGAAGACCTCCCCTGCCTCTCTTGCTATACTATCATCAAGAATCGCAATGCCACCTCTCTCTTTCGCCAACGCCAGGACTTCTATCTCCCCCTCATGCAGCTCCTCTATACCTGCCAGTTTATTCTTAAACTCATTCTCTACTTCAACAACCTTCAGAACTCCTTTTTCTATAAGATCTTCGGTAACTAAGGCGTCAGCTTCCCCCCTCTCCTTTCCCTTTACAACCACCTGCTCGTAAACCGTGGTGGGTACCAGCTTCTCCCCTTCAAGTTCTTCAAAAATCCAGCTCAGACTCGCTTTGTTCAGATAAATCAGTGGTGTGGAATTGAACACCCATATCATTTCATAGCAGCCTCGAAATCATTTCTCAAATCTTCAACAGTAATATTGAGGGATATTCCTTTCTCCTTAATCAAATCCAGCATCTCTCTGATGGATATCTCAGCAATTTCAGCAGCTCTGGCCAGAGACACTTTCCTCTGAATGAAAAGGGTTAGGGCCTGCCTCTTTAATTCCTGATTTATACCCTCTTCAAGAGCCCTCCTCGCTATGGTGGATTTATCAGCCTTTTCCAGCTCCATTAGCTTTTTTATCTTTTTTTCTATATCTTCTGTTGGTCTTACAGAAATTACACCCATGTTTACAAACTTGACTTTGGTTTACTTAAGCATTGCTGTTGTCTGCGATCTCTCAATACTGTTTTCAGCACTATCTATACATCTATACTATTTAGAACTCCTCACCCAGCATACTCAGGAAGAACGAAAAGAATATCGTTTGTAACCCTATAACGAGCAATGTAAGACCCAATATGCTCTGATTGACCACCGGCAACTCCTTAAATCCACTCTGAATCCACTTAACAATTAAACTGAGAGCGTACAGACACCCCACAGCGAATATTGCCAAGCCGATGGTAGCCCCTTTTTCCAGCGATATATGCTCAGCCACGAACTTTGTCAACCTATCTAATTCCAGATAACCCCTCGAATGCCCGTATACGCTTGAGAACAGGCCCAAAAATATCAGCTGATATCCCACTATTGCTAATAACGATGCAGCAATTATCGAGTTAACTCCCAAAACGACCTGGCCGATTCTAACAGTTGTGAGGTTCATCAAAATAACCAGGCTCATGCCAAATACGAACAAAAGACTGCCGGGTATGTAATAGAGGTGTTTTGGAGTTTGCAGAAGCATGAACTTCAGATGTCTCCACCCGTCGCTAAACGAGCTCAGCTTCGATTCGCCCTGGCGAGGATAGTATGTTATAGGAACTTCCTTTATCCTCAACCCCCTTCTAACCGCTTCTATTATCATCTCACTTGCAAATTCCATTCCATGGCACCTAAGTCTCATTTTTTCCAAGGCTTCCCTTGTAAATGCCCTGAAACCGCTGTGAGCGTCGCTAACACCAGCTTTGAAAAAAATATTCAGAAACCATGTAAGCAAAGGATTCCCTATGTATTTATGGAGCCAGGGCATTGCCCCCTTCTTTATCTCTCCCTTAAACCTGCTTCCTATGACTAAGTCAGCCTCCCCCTTCTTCAGAGGTTCTAAGAGTTTTGGAATTTCAAGAAAATCATAAGTATTGTCCGCGTCACCTATGACAATATATTTACCTTTTGCGTGCTTGAAAGCGTAAAGATAGGCATATCCGTACCCTCTTTTGTCCGGTGTTACGACTTTAGCACCCAAAGAGCGAGCTATTTCAGGAGTTTTATCTGTGGAGTTATCTGAGACTATTATTTCTCCATCTATATTATATTTTTCAAAGACTTTCTTAACCTTTTCAATGCATATCCCTATACTCTTCTCCTCATTAAGAGTAGGAATCACTACCGATACCTCTACCAAATCGAATCACCCCATTCTCTTAAGCAAAAGGTCTTGTCAGTCAAAACTACCTTGTGGCAGGTTCTTGGAGGCAGCCTTTAACTGCATCTTTTAAGTTTTCTACTTGCTGATGGCTTATCGCTTATTATCTCCATGTTTTGAATTGGAGTTAACAATTACTATAATTAAACCACATTTAATTTTACTTCATTGTTTTCCAGCTAAGTCGATTTTTTCAAAACACTAATATATATCACACTATTTTGTCGTTAACCGTGGAGAAGGAAATAACAAAATACAGCTATATTATGATTGTTGCACTGATAATATCCAGCCTTTTTAACTACCTCTATCAGGTTGTAATGGGCATACTGCTACCAAAGCATGAGTTCGGCATACTCGGTGTCGCTCTCTCAATATTTTACATAGCCGCCGTTTTAACCCAGAACACGTTCTCGTGGAGCGGAACGAGGAGGATGGCTTCATCACTGCATGAGGCACCAAAAATCCTCAGGACAACCATCGCGGGAAACTTCACCCTTGCATTTCTTGCTTCCCTGATCATACTGTATTATTCGTACAGATCTGAAACATACCTGATCCCAAACATGCTTGTAGTAGCCGCATTGCTCCTCTCAGCACTTGTGAATTCCTATGCTTCTCTCCTCAGAGCTATGAAAAAATTTAGCCAGCTTGCCAGTGCAAATGTAATGTCAGCTTTTCTAAAACTGTTCTTCGCAGTCATCCTTGTTATCCTTGGTACGGGAGCCGTTGGAGGTATCGCTGGCTTTCTGATTTCTATTGCAGCAGTTTTGGTTTATCTGGCTTATCATGCAACCAGGATAGAATTACCACCATCGAAGGGCTTTGTTAAGGATATGATCCCCGAAACTTTCTTCGTTTCAATAATCTTCCTCGGAATCACGTTCATAGTCAACTCCAGCATAGTTTTTATGAGGTGGTTCAGCGGTAGCGATGTTCTTGCTGGCGATTACAACGCTGCGCTTACAATAGCAAGAGGGCCGTTTTTCATAACAGCAGCCCTGATAACCGTCTTATTCCCTTACATCTCCTCGCATTCGAACAGAAGAGAGGAGTACGCATTCCAGTCGATAAAGTACATAATACTCTTTGTATTCCCCGTCTGCATATCTATGGCTGTGGATCCAGCAACCTGGCTCAACTTGTTCTTCGCCAAGAAATACATGAACGGAGCTGAAGTTTTGATGTTGCTTTCAGTTGGTATGGGTTTTGTCTCTTTGGCGTTCATGATCTCCTCAAACCTCGTTGCCTTTGAAAAGCTGAAAGTTCCTGCTGCATGCTTATTCATTGCTTCAATTGTACAGGTTGCAGTTGTATCTTTGAATGGTGATCCCGTTACTTCGGCACTCTCCGTAGTTGCATCATCAACCGTTGCGGCGGTCTTGCTTGTGGTATACTATGCTAGAAGGTTTTACTTCAAGGCGTCCTTAAAGCACGTTCTAAAGATAGCCGTTGCTTATTCAGCCCTTTCAGCAGTGTTTTTGCTCATCCATCTCAACGGAAGATTACTATCACTCGTGGAAATAGCCATATCGTTTCTAATCTACTTCCTGCTTCTTTCAATCCTGGGTCTCTTTGATGAGAAGGATGTGGAGGTTATGTTCTCTCCACTCCCCCGTCAATCCGTTGAGATTGTAAGGAAGGTTGTGATGAGGCTTAATTCTATCGGGCGTTTATGATTAAGCTGACCGAAAAAGCTCTTTCGAATTCTCGACCATTTTTCCCTTTTTGATTTTAGATCTCAGCCAACCTGTTTCGCTGCTTCAACAAACTTCAGGATTTCAGGAATCACGTGCTTGCGAGCCTGTCATATTTCTATGCCTATGATCTCGCCATTTTTGCTGTACTCGACAAAGATGTCTTCTCCAAGCTCATCCATGTCTTCAACATCCTCATCCCCTGATTGAAATGTACAGGATACCAGCATCAGCGTCATATCTCACCTTCATAGCTTATACCTACACTTTCACCACGCCCTTCAGCGGTTTCTGCTCAAGAATTGGTTGTAAGAAGCTGAGAATCGTTTTTGAGGCATCCAGTATCTCAATTTTTACAACACTCTTTTCTTCCGAGTAATGAATAATTATGTTTTCGCTGTATTCCTCGCCATACTTTGGCTTTTCATCCAGTATCCTTATTTCAAGTATATCCGAATCTGGATAATATTCTATCTTCACAAATTCCACCTCTAAAGTATCTTTCTTTTCTGGCGATATATAATGTTATCACTACCGGGATTCCGTCTTCGTATTCATAAACTACTCTAACTAAGTAACTGTTTAACAATTTATGGGCTACAAATCTTCCACTATGACCCCTTATAACCTCATCCGGGAAAACGACAGCATACAAAACATCTTCTATTTTAAAGTTGTAGTCCTTAGCAGCATCTAAGAGATGTCTGGTAAGGAGCATCGTTACTTCAGTTTCTTTAACCTTTATAACGATTATTTTGCCTCTTGGAACGTCTCTTTCCGATAGCATCTCGATATCCATTCAAAACACCCGTTGGAAATTCCTAGCAATCAAACGCCTTCGACCATCTTTTTTAGGTTATAAATACTTAAGATATAGCCTTAACAGCACTGACGAATTCCTCTACGATTTTCCCAACTCTGTTTTTTATTTCATCCGGCAGTTTTTTCTGTTTTGAAAGAAAGAGTATTTCGACTCCAACAATTCTTCCGCTTACATCGTATTTTAATATAATTCCATCGCCTATTTCACGTGAGAAACCTTCCTCTGGAGGGTCATCAAACCATATATCAAGTGTATCCATTTCTTTGTCATAATAAACTTTGACCATACACAGTTTCACCTCTTTTGATCTGGCCAGTTATGTATGCTGTAGTTATGTATCCTTCCCCATTTACTTCGACTATGTACCTCCAGTAGCTTATAGTCGTCTTATGTTTTTGCATAAAGCGGAATGTTCATCAAATAGAACTTTCATGGATTAGCCTCCATTCCTCAAGCTCGACTATGCTGTAAAGCTCGAATACCATTTGAAATCGTTTTTCTCGCAGACAAGGTAATCATCAACAAACATCATTAGCGCTCTCTAAACTTTAAGTCTGCAAGCCAAATGAAGGCAAATATAGTTGCTGTGACCACTCCAAATCCTGATAATACACTAAAGACCTTTCCATGGACAGACTCTGGAGTTATGAAAACCAATCTTGGCATAAGATCCTCGATCACAACACTACTGCCAAAGCTAACTTTCATTGGAAATTCAACACCAATCCCGGTTTCAACGATGGGATAGAGGAAAGGTACACCACCAGCGAAGAAATCGAGGAATATATGGCTGAAGAGGAAGAATATTGCAGTATAAGCATATCTAACCTCTGATCTGAGCAAGCGTTCGAGCATTAACAGGAGCAATGCTAAGGGGATTAAGAATACCAGAGAGTGCAAAATGCCTCTGTGGATCCCCAGGAATACGTCAAAGTCTGGGAGTATTGCAAATAATGCAATAACAAAGTAAATCCTGCTGAACTCCTCCTTTTTTAGGGAGTAAATAGCAATTAGCGGCAGAAATATATGTGTAAGCAAATCCATGTTACCCTCTCAGTCGCCTTTGCGACATTGACGTATTTACCAACTATAGACGCATAAATTTCTTTCTGCTTTTTAAAGTCCATTTTCTCGAAATCGCTAATCTTTTGCAGTTCCTTGATTATCAGCCTCATCTGTGCTTGAGATATTTTGTAATCTCTGCTTTCCAAGTCTTTCTTGAGCTTTGAAAGAGAATTTACGAAATATCCAATTCTCCTCCCCCTTTCATAAGAAGGACTATACGTGGTGGGCTTCATAACCCACACCTCGGAAGATAGCAACAGCTAACCCCGGCCGGCTACCCTCATCGCCTTTTATAAGGCTCAGACTCAAACCTATGCAAAGATGTTAGACCGGCCGGAGAAGTTTCCTTACAGAACTGCCTCTATAACATCTTCCGAGACCCTGACGTACTTCTTAACAGTCGAAATAAAAATCTCCTTCTGCTTTGAGAAAGTTATCCACCAGGTGTCATCAAAACCATCAATTTCACCCAATTCTTTTATAATCAATCTTATTTGAACATCTGATATTTTGTATCCTCTCTTCGCAAGAATTTTTCTTAGCTCTGATAAAGAAGCTACAAAATAACTGATTTTCTTTCCCTTATCTGATGAAACATTCTTCACAGTGCCGCACTTGTTGCAGTACGGATGGAGCTTAAGAATCCCATTCTGCATTGGAGCCCAGTCCTTTTTATTAGCTTCATGGGCTGCTTTGTCGACTAATTCTTAATTAGCTTCTCCCTTCTCTTCAGATCAACATCCTTCAGCAGAGGACAGCCCTCAACGAGTTGTATATCCAAACCTTAGCTGCGATTTCTGCAAGCATGTAATCCC
>JARQZL010000153.1 GCA_029984855.1 Archaeoglobales archaeon
GAATCAAGATATTCTTTTGCTCAATTAGCTGTTTAAATCCCGTAAGGAATTGGAATATGTTCTGTAAGCTGTTCATGCTTTACTACAACCGGTTGAGGTGGTGTTTGTGTTAAGTGGACATGTCCATCAGGCAAATCAAAACTTTTAATAAATGTGAACTCATCCTTTCTTGAGTAGAAAAGATCGTACAGCTTCTTTTCGATTTCGCCATAAACTCCTTTGTGCTCACGTGGTTCAATCAGCACGATAAATCCAATCTTATCAATATTTTTGGCGACGGCTTCAAATGGCAGGTAGACGCCATTATATATCTTGAAGTTGTATCCGCCAACAATCCTGTAAAACTCGAGTGACTGCCCGTTTAGGTAGGGGTGGTCGGGCAGAACCACAACGACTTCTCCACCTCGTGAATTGTCTGCTATTGCTTCAAGCAAATCGTGAATTTTCCAATCTTCGCTCTTTGGTTTGTCTGGAGTGGGGAAAATGTAGGGATTTCCAACGTCAGGGTATCCAAAAGTTACAGTTGAAAGCTGAACAAAGCCAAATGCAACGAGAATCGCCATAACCACAGCCTTCTTATTGACGTCTAAGAGCATTCTTGAAGTGATAAGAGCTGCAAATGGAAGAATGGGGACAATATACCTGCCGTCTTTGTTACTCACTGCGGTCAGGATAAGGTAAGGAAGGGCGATGGCAAATAGCAGCATCTGAACTGGCTTTTCAATTGGCCTTTTACGCAGGACCCATATAAGGGAAACGATGAAGAGAACGAAATACAGCGCACCCATATTGATGTCCATTTTCGTAAGATAGTATAGCCACCCCTCTATGGTATATACCGTGGGATCTCCTTCTTTGCCCCCCATGCTTGCAAAATAGGATAATCTCGTTAGGACGATGTTGAGGTTGGGTAGATACCACCATGCGGCAGTAATGAAAGCAACAAAAAATGCGGCCAATGCATTTAATGAAATGTTACTCCTCCTCTTGCTCTGAACTTTATACATTTTCGCATGCTTTTTAGAGCAGAACTTGAGCTTTCCAGTGGTGTAGGCATCATCTCCGACAAGCTTACCGCAGTAGGCACAAACATTCTTCGGGAAGATTTCAAGGTATAGTAGAACGGCAACAGCGGGCAGTATAAATATGAGTGCGTTCCATTTTAGCAATTCCGCAAATCCGAGAGCTATACCAAATAAAATCGAGAATTTGAGATCTTTAAAATTCCGAGATTTTATAAATAGATATATTGAGAGAGCGACCATCGATGTAAGAGCAAAATCGATCAGGTATTCTCTCTGCAGTTTTATGAGGGCTGGATAAAGCGAAACAAGGATTGCTGCCATGGTACCGGCTTCTCTACCCCAAAAATGTCTACCTATATTGTATACTGAAAAAATAAGAATAAAATAATATAAAATGTTTGTAGCTATCGCAATGTCTTCCGAGAAACCAAAGATGTACAGTGGTGCAGAACTCAAATGAAGGAGAGGTGGATAGTAGTTACTGACGTGGATTATGTCTCCAAAACGAAGAGTAGATATTAATTTGAAATAAATGTATGAATATGTCATATGTAATGCCTGATCCCAGGCCTGGGGCTCCTTATCTGCAACTATAAAATACTCGAAAGAACGGTTGCTCCAACTACAATAACCAGCAGCAATGAGTATAGATCCCCATATAATGTGAATTTCATGATTGAAGACTACACAACTAAAATTTAATGCTTTCGATAAGTCACGTCTTCAGAATTTTTCTGTAATGTCATATATGCACTAATAAAGGCAAGTGCGTAAAAATCTCTGTAGGAGCTCTACATAACCCGTCAAAGGTCTATCGAGTGCTACGTAAAAGCCACATCCTCAATATTTGGGAAAGCATGTAAACAGTATCTCTTCCAAGTTTTACTTTCGTATCTCTTCCCTGCCTCCATCTTACAGGAAATTCCTTGATCTTGTAACCCATACGCTGTGCTAAGATCAGTATCTCAGTATCCCAGAACCAGTGATTATCCTTCACGTGTTTGATAACCTCCATTAATGAGCTTCTCCTGAACGCCTTGAATCCACATTGGTGATCATGAATCTTCGATCCGAGAAGAGACCTTACCAGAAAGTTATATCCCTTGGAGGCTAAATGGCGTTTAAACGGTCTTTCGGTCTGGCCCCCCTTCATCAATCTTGAACCAGTTGCGAAATCGTATCCTTCAACAGCAATTGAATCAACAAGTTCTTTTAGATGATTTAGGTCGGTTGATAGATCAACGTCAAGGTAAACAAGAACATCTCCTTTTGCCTGCTGGAATGCTCTTGCCAGGGCCCTCCCTTTACCCAGCCTTTCATTCGAATGTATGTGTCTAACGTTATCGCAGTTGGCTGCAATTTCAGCTGCAATTTTATCCGTTCCATCGGTCGATCCGTCTTCGGCAATTATGATCTCGTAGGCGTATCCTGTTTTATCCATGTATTGCTTGAGAGTTTTGATTGTACTACGGAGTCTTTTTGCCTCGTTGTAGGCTGGAAGCACTACACTAACTCTGACCTTCATCGATCTTGGAATTGGTGGGGAAGGTATTAATCCTTACCATAAAGATATTCGCCCCACAAAATTCCCTACCGCTACTACCGATATTACAGCAACTAATCCAGCAAACTCCAGAAAAGAATCGAGCAGAAATATGTTTTTTATTCTACGGGGCAGCGACTCTTTAATCAGGTACGATAGGTAGCTGTACTCTCCACTCAGCGGGTACTCTCTGGCCAGTACGGCCTTCGAGTATCCCTCGTAATATGCTCTTTTCAGCGCATATCTGAGCTTCATTCTACTTTCCGGGACTCGATGATATACCATGGCGTTTGGATCGTACAGAATTTTTACATCGGGTTTCAACCTTTTCAATCTCATAGAAAATTCCGTCTCCTCACCACCAAGCAATTTCTTTCCGTACCTTCCAACCTCCGTTTTAAACAATCCAGCCACTTCAAAAGCTTCTTTCCTGAAACTCATGTTCGCCCCAATTGGATTTCTAACTTCAGCCTTGCTCTCTGGCATACTTTTATACGTGCACCCCACAATCCAGTCCAGTTCTTCTGGTAGCCACCTGGGTCTTTTACCATCGAAAACAGGAATAATTTTGCCACCGACTCCCCAAACTCTCATGTCTTTATAATTTCTCAGTATATTTTCGAGCCACCTTCTGTCAGCCCATGCATCATCATCTATAAAAGCTATGATGTCGCCCTTTGCACATTCTATTCCAGTGTTTCTTGCATTTGAAAGTCCAAAGCCTCTGGATTTTACAATTCTAACATCATTTGGGACAATGTTACTGTAAAATTCTATCAGTTCGTCAACAGGATCGAGGACAAGCAGAATTTCGTCAGGCACTATTGTTTGATTTAGAATTGAACTGATGCATCTCAATACATCGTTGCTTCTTTCCCTTGCGAACGTTGACACAATTATCGATACTTTCATTACTTTTCTGACGTCCTCCTGCCAATTTTTACTTTTTCCCTCAGTGATCTTTAGGCATGCTATTTTTCCGATCTTCGGCACGAGTTATGTAGGGTTCCATATCTTTTAATGAAAAAATTTAAATCCACTCTTCTCGCCATTTCTGCGATGACAGGCAAAAATGTTCTGGAGAAAAACTGGCACTGGCTGTTCCTTGGTGTTGCTGTCATAGTGAGTCTGTATCTCAGGATTATAA
>JARQZL010000154.1 GCA_029984855.1 Archaeoglobales archaeon
TTTTCCACTTCACAGGAACCACCTCCAGATTTTCCACTTCACAGGAACCACCTCCAGACCTTCAGAAAACAAAAAATCAGAGAAGTGCTGTAAGGAACATTCTGTTTAGATCCATCCTGAACGATGGATCTACGCGAGCTATTACGTTGAGCAGGTCTTTCACGTGTTCTTCGATTTCGTCGTCATGGTTCTTGAGAACCTTTGCAATTTTCCGCAGCACTTCGTCTAAGTACTCCCGTCCAACCCTGTAGTACTTCGCAATCTCGTCGAGCAGCGCCGAAAAGTTCTGGATTGTAGGATACTCGATGTACTCGTCGTCGAGCTCTCGCAGCGCTGCCCTCAGGATTCTCTGCATTTCTTCATCACCAGGGACCTCTTCACACTCTTTCCCCTCACTGTTCGGAACATTTACAATGGTAATGTTCTCGTATTCTTCCCAGAAGTTTGCCAGAAAGCCCCCTAACGTTTTATGTCTCGCTTCGTCGTATGCGAGGAGAATTCTGTACCGAGCTGCATCCTCGAACTGTCTGAACGCCCCAACGAGAACGTATTCAGAGTCGTCTGGATTGTATTGCAGAACGTGCCACACCGCTCTACTCAACGAAGACACCTCCATCTACGCTGTCATTACGACTGCAACCCTCGAAAGCCCCCCGTGCACTTCCCCGGGCACATCGACTTCTGTGTAGTAGCAGCCGTTTTCGTCGCCCCTTTTCATTTTGTAATTGTCTATCAGCCTGACGTACTCAAACATCTCGGAAAGATGCATTTCCCTGAGATCACACATCCCAAAATTCACAGTACTTCACCTCATCCTGCAAACGCGAAATACAAAAAACAGGGTAAATTTCATTCCGAAACACTTAGTTTTCTAACCCAACCCTCTCAGCCACACCAAGGTCTTTCAACCACTTTTTGAGGTGTTTTTCTTTGAAAAACTTTGCAGAATGCCCTGTTTCGATGACTCTGTTCTGCGAAACAATGTATCTCACATACGTCACGACGATGTAAACACCGTCGTAGACTCTCCAGAGATAGTGAATGTCCTCACCTCTGGCATCTCTGCTCACAATCTTATACATATCTTGAGAAATTGCCGAGACCTCAACACCCATACAGCTCACCACACTCTGAGCAGATACCTCCAAAAATCGATAATATATCTCAAAAATATATAGCTTTAATGTTAAGTGGTTGCTGGCTTTTGAAACGGTGCTCAGGCGTGCGTGTCGTGCAGTAAAGTCGGATCGACGTGAAGCACTCTTTGTCGAGCACCCCTCATTTTCTCCCAGATCTGCTTGGCTTTTTTCAAGCTGAACACCTCGGCGACTCTTCCAGACTTCGTTATCCACGTTAAAGCTGGTTTTGGTTTTGGCAGGGCGTCTTTGTCCACTTCTTCCCAGGTCACCGACGAGATGAATGGCAGAGCACCGCAGTTGATCATCACATTGGTGTAGCCCCGCTCACGAAAGAACCTGACGTAATCTTCGGGGATGTCTCTGAACGTTATCGTGAATTTGACCACACGTGCGTACTTAATGTCCGGTACGAGGTTGTAGTTCAGCTCGTGTGTAACGATGTACGTGTACTCAGGATTCGTGCTGAAGAATTTCCAGCCCTTTCTAAACGTTGAGTGGAAGCCTCTTGATTTAAGCGTGTTGAACTCTTCTTCACTCATGGCACGATAAAGAACGGGCTTCACAACTATCCCTCGAGGAACACTTGCCGCTACAAACAGGTCTCTAATTGGATAGATCTACGTGGATAGATCTACGCTTTCCAGAGCTTTGAGCACTTTTTCAACTCTCTTCGGAGTTTTTGGTTTTAGTTTGTCCAGCAGTCTTTTCTTCAGGCGTTCCTCGTCTTCGCTTCCTGGTCTGTACTCTCTGAGGGCCTTAATCAACAGGTTCAGCTCCTTGCGGTTGACGTATCTCGATCCCTCGAAGGTGACAAGGTTCATTCCCACCACCAGTGACGCAAAAACAACGCAAAAACAAAACAAATCAGACTAATAGACGGTGGAATCCCGCAGACTACAAAATCGTTTGGAGTGGTGCGAAAGTGTTCAGATTCTTTCAGCGAGTCTGGCCTTCTCTCGCTAAATCTGTGCTTTTTGTGTGGAAGCACCCTACATGATCTAAGGCTGCTGTGGTCGCCTTCAGAAACCTCTAAATTACTATTTGGGGAAAATTACTGGTAGTTGAAATCAGACTATTGTAGGATTGAAAGTTGTAGGATTGAAAGAAGATAGTCAAAGAACCTCAACCATCAGAGCTGCCTTCAGCTTGTTGAGCGGAATCTCGAGTTCTACTTCTACTGGAAACCTCGGCTTCAGAAGGTGCGACCACTTGAAATACCAGATATCGAAAACATTTTCGTTTTTGAAGTCTATCCCTTTCCAGCCGTCCATCGGTCCGCTGATGAAGTCGGTAACTTCTCTCCAGGCGTAGCCGTCCATCGGCCTGAAGTCGGGATCTGATCTGTCTCCTCCGAGTCCCGGATCTTTGTCGACGTATTTGTATAGCCAGTCCTCAGGAGACGTCAGGTTAAGAATCGACCTCATCTGCGTGGCAGAAAGACTCCAGTAATCTGCCCGGCCGGTTTTGAGGAATTCCGTAAACTCTTTTCTGTCGAACCTCTTTTTTACGACGTATTTTTTGGTTCTGTTGCCTTTCTTAACCCTCAAAAACGCCTTGACTTCGTACTTGCCCTTTACCCGCTTCAAAAATTTCATGAGCTGGCCTCCCGACAGAAAAATACAAAAAACAAAGTCAAAAAGCGCCGGTACTCTTCAGCACAGTGTGCTGCTCTCTTTACACCTCGGCTTGATTTCCAACTTATCTATTACAGACCTTCCTTCTTTTGGAGTACCATTCTTGTTTTTGAGTACACTCATCTGCTGTTTGAAGATCCAGCGCCTTAGCTCTGACAAGAGGTGTTTCTCGTACTCAGTTAGCTCCTCAACCTCTTCAATCGGGTTGTGCTTCAGCAAGTGTCCGTAAAACTTGTTGAAGAGGTAAAAGTGGATTCTGTACCACTCATCGTCAAGAGGTGTGGCCAGTGATGCCGTGTACAGGTACGTGAAAGCCTCGTACTCCGTTGCGACCTCGTTGTTCACGCACCACTTAGCCTCACGGATTCTGTAGTGAGCGATCCAGTCCAAGAAGTGCAGTTCCTTAACACAACTCTCCCACCCGCTGTACGCTATGACTGGGGCTCTTTCAGCGTAAAGAAATGCTTTCCCTCTCACCTTCAATTTCAAATCATCTTGCTTCATCCTGTGGTTTCTTCCTCTTCCTTTTCCATTTCTCCTGCTTGTCTCCTGCTTGCTTTTTCTTCCGCTTTTAATCTTGATCGTTCTGGCTACTTGTTTACTCACGCTAACACCTCCCTGAAAACAAAACCTGAAAACAAAAATCAAAAGGAGTGCAACTCAGAATGCGTCGGATAGGAAAAGTTAAATCGGCCAGGCTCATCCCCGTGAAAGGGGCTGGCAGAGGTGGATTTAACGCCTGAAAAGGTTACAAAATAACTATCGCCTTATAATAACATCTTCAACAACCGCTTTTTAAGTTTTGAAGAGCGTGCTGCCACCTCGCGAAGAATTTCAGCAGCGTTGCAGGCATGCATGAAACTTACTACCAGTACGAAAGATCTCTCATTCAGATCCTCAAGGATTTTTGCCCATTCGTGCATCTCTTCCGTCCAGAGCTTTTCAAGTTCTTTCTCTTTCAGGTTCTCACCACATCTGCTTATTGCGTCTTTCAGTTTCAGTTCTCCACCATCACAGTGTACCATAGATAAGCACCTCCGCAACCTTTCTCGCATTCTCCTCACTCTCAAACCAGAAGTACACGTTCCCGTTCTTGTGCACCTTTACAGCTTGAATAGGGCCAGCAAGCTCCTTTTTCTGAAGCACTTCCTCAGCTGTGGTGTTGTTCCAGTAAGCGTGGGTAATGTCCAACGCCCTAACCGTCGAAGGTTTTTCCCCCTTTAGAACGATTCTCGCCAGCTTTTCGAGAGCTGGGGCTGCTTCGAGGAACCCGTACATAACTGGCGCTCCAAATCCCCAGTCCAGGTGGTACTGAAGGACGAGTTTGTTCTTTTTCTGAATTTTTGCCAGTTTTAGTTTTGCGTCCGGATCTTCCTCATACGAATACGAGTTTCTCACCGAGTACGGCAGCAGCTCTCTTGCCTTTTCGAGTGTATGCTTGAAGGCAAGGTCGTCTGCCCGGCT
Source organism: Archaeoglobales archaeon (assembly GCA_029984855.1). GTDB lineage: Archaea > Halobacteriota > Archaeoglobi > Archaeoglobales > Archaeoglobaceae > Archaeoglobus_C. Next base: position 4,238 of record JARQZL010000154.1, read on the forward strand.
CAGATACTCGGTTTCAACGTATTTCGCTATTTCAACTGCGTTGAATTTTCCTTTAAATCTCCCGTACACCTCATCGACGTTCACGCTGACGTTCAAACCACCAACCACAAGTCTTACTACGAACTTTGTGAGATCTTTCTCGACCTTGTCAGCCAAATTTTTGATTTCGTACTCAACGTCGAAAGGTGACTCGTATTCGTTTTCGAGGTCGAATTCAGCCATCACAATCCCGTGAGCCAGCCTAATCATCTCGGGTATTGCTTTAAATCTCTCCCAAAGGTGGTTGAGCAATTCAAGCTTTTCGAGGTTTTCTTTCACCACACTACAGGTGCGGCCAGACACAGTATCACCTCCAGGAAGAAAACAGATGCAAAACATACATCACAAAACTTTAGCCAAGATCATTCTTTTCAGTCTGGATGTGACTTTCAGGAGTTTTTGGAGTCTCTTCCCGTCTATAATCCTATCCCCAGCACCCTGCTCGATGGCCTTAACCACAGCAAGAAACTCCTCTTCGTTGTAAGCGTAACCTTCTTCGCCCCCCATGCCCTCTGCAATTCTATCAAACACGTCTTTTCTTGACATCCGCTCCGGCTCGCAATCAACGTACTCCAGCCCTACGAGTCCAGCAGCTGCGTACACGAGAGTGAGTGGGCCGTACTCAAGTCCAAGCCTGTTGTGAAGGTTCTGTATCTCCTCGCTGACCTCTGGTGGAATGTGTGCTCTGAAGTATACCTTGGATAAGCACTCAGAGCACTCTTTTGAGTCTGTGAAGAAGATCTGTGTCAAAGATGACTCCAGACACTCCGAACAGAACTCGGCTACGACTCTTTCAACCACGACAACACCTCCTCAAAACCAATCTCAATCTATCTCAAGTTCAAATCCCAAAACGAAGATCTCTCACTTCTCACTTAAAAACATCAAAGTTAACAGATCCGTTAACGATTGTGCATGGAATTGAGAGCTTTACTGAAGGCCGTGTTTGGGATGTGCTGGGAACTCAGACAAGGATGTGCTGGGAACTCAGACGATTTTCCCGAGAAGGGCAACTTTGGCCTTCTCTGGAAGGCTCTTCACGAATTCGCCGATTATGAGCTCTCTGCCAGCAACGTCCACTGTTTTCGCTTTTTCGATGAACTGGTGAAGCAGCTCTGCGGACTTCGGGTTCTTCCAGCTGTACCTTGTTGAGACCTTTTCACTCCTGACTCCCCAGAGCAGTCTGACCAGGTCTGCCACAGCGTATGGTGCTTTTTTGGATATTTTTGGCTTCAAGACACCTTTTTGAGAGATCAGAACGTACATGTGTTCAGCCCTGAGAAAATCCTGAACTACGACCTTCGCCACAACACAGTTTTCGAGATTTACAAACCACAACCTTCTCCCTGCGAGTGCAGTGGCGGCGCCCAGAATGGATTCGGCCGATTCAGCCACTTTGTCGGGCAGTAAATGCCCTGCGTTATCGCAGTCTTCGAGCAGGCAATTGTAAAGAACGTTTACTGCTATCTGCGGATATCTCGCCGCAGCCTTGACGAGGAACTCGTTGAGCCGGTTCAGAGTGTCCACTGCCTGTTTTGAAGTCTGGAAGAATCCGTTGTACTCAGCCTTCCCCATCTCCAGATCAATCGTAACATCCTTCAGAACGGGGAAGCACTGCATAACACCTCCCCTTACCTTCAGAACGATTCCGAAATTCGTTATCGTTCCCGCAGCGTCAATCTGCATGAGGTATAAAGCTCTGACAAGAACGTGCATCGTCGTAAGTTTCTCGCTCAGGATTTTGATTTTTGGCCAGTCAACAAAGAGGAGCTCTTCGTCGTTGAGTCTGACTGTGAGTGTGTTTCCACTTCCGCCCTGCACGACTCTCAGGCTTTTCTTGCTGTCTTCACCTCTTAAACTCTCACATGCCTCGCGAAAGGCGAGAGAAACGAGCTGACTTTTGAGCATTCAACTCACCTGTTGCGGGAAAATCACAAAAGGTAGGGGAGCAAAAATCCCGGGTTTTTACCCGCCTTTGCAGTAATTTCTGCCGCCATTTTCAGTGTTTCTGTCACTTCCGACATTATCTCGTCGCGTGTGAAACCATGACTATGAGCTTCTTCTGTGAACCTACGGGTATCTTCTGGATCCAGTACTTCCGACTCTGATAGCTTTTGCGACGTGTACGAGGTCGCTGCTGACCCCTCTGTGCCAGTCTCTTGTGTAGTCAACTATATACGCACCTCCGAACTTTGGAGGTGTGCTTTCGGAAATTGCCACGAGCAGAGCTTCTTCAAGCTCGGAGAAATACTTCGTCACGAGTCTTTCGACGACGTCTCTGTTGTTCAGCGCGACTGTCCAGGCCTTCGACGAGGGATTGTACTTCCTCTCTTTTGCAGGGATCATGCGCTTGAGCTTGTTCACGAACACATTCAGGTAAGGTGTCCTGACGACAAGACTTTCCCCTTCAACTTTCAGTTCGACGAGAGACATACTCAAACACACTCCTCAGATGAAGTTCAAAAAGAGAAAAACCAAAAAGCAAAGAGGACTTGCTATGATGGTTCTCCCGTTTCAATCAAGCCTCGTTCCATATTTCTTTTAGCGCATCATACGTGAATCCAAAATCTTCGGCTATCTGTTCAAAGATTAAGTCTGCTTCCTCATTATGAGGATAACCAGATTCTTCTTTAGCTCTTTTCAACGCTTGGAAAGCTTTTTTGGATACGGTTTCAACTATATCTTCCGGTAAAAAGTCCTCTTTCACCCAATTTTCCAGAATATATTTTCGTATTCTTTCAAGTGACGGAATTTCCATTCTGTCACCCCACTTACAACACAACCAAAAACCAAAAAAAGCAAACTCAGACAAATTAAAGATAGCTCTTTCTATGAGCACATCTGTGCTTTGCGTTTACCTCCTCAAAAATCTCTTTTTCATCCCTCCAGAACCGCCTGAATTCTCCTTCGTGCCTTTTCACACCCATCACTCTGTTTTGTGCAGGAGCTTTGCCCTCTTAGTCTCCATGATCTCCTTGAATATCACGCTGGCCACGATGATCTTGTCTTTAGACCACATGCTCGGCGCCATTTCGTCGAGGTACTTCAGTATTGCGAGAAAAGTGTCTGCTGCAGCCCTCACATTTTCCGGTACTTTTATTTTTATGTCGTCCGCCAGTTCAAAAGTTCTGGCCTGCCCCTGTGCTCCTGGCTCTTCTTGCTCTCCCCCATGCTCCTGCTCCCGCTCCACCTTTCTTTTTCGTTCTCCTCTTCTTTCTCCTTCTCCTCTTCCTTCTCCATCTTTATCTCCTTCTCCTTCTCCTTCTCCTACGACCTCCCACCACTTGACGACGTTTTTGCCCTGAATTACAGCAACGATCTCCCCACCTTTCTCGGGAAGCTCAAGTCCTCCTGCGAGGTTGTAGAAAACGCCGTCAAGTTTTACACCACCGCCGTACTTTTCGGTGACTGCCTCGACGACAGCCTGAATCGTTTTCTTTTCATCTCCATTCTTCCTTTTTCCATTCACACCATTCTGCATACGAAAACACCTCAAACCTCAAACAAAAACTAAAAAACACAATCAACAATTTTACAGCAAAGTTTTGAGAACTTCCAGTTCGGCACTCTTACCGGTTACCAGTTTAACTGCTTCCAGCGCTTTGGGAAATACGTCTGAATGTTTCTCAGCAGCATTTCTGATTAGCCTCTCCAGCTCTGCAGTGTCCAAATCCAGATCAGCACAGCCAACCATCTGGAGAATCAGTCCAGCTACAAGCTTGGCCTGTCGGAGTTTCTCGGGAACCGTGTCGATCAGTAATGCTTCCAGCTTTTGAAACGTGTCGTAGGGGACGTAAAGACGAGCAATGCTGCCACCACACTCCGGGCAAACAAGTTCACCTTCACCTTCCCAGGTAGAATAAGTGTAATAGCCCTCGATGTCGTAAACTCTCGTAGCGGCAACATTTTGCGCGTATCCCGGATAAAGGCACTTCTCGCAGAAGCACAGTTCAAT
>JARQZL010000016.1 GCA_029984855.1 Archaeoglobales archaeon
GCTCATTTCTTTCCCTCCTTTTCCATGATTTCTAGCAGTTTTTCTCTCAATGCAGGGATATCTTTTGTTGCTGTATCCCATACAGCGTCTAAATCTACTCCAAAGTATCCATGTATCAGTTTATCCCTCATCCCAGCTATTTGCCTCCAGGGAATCTCCGGATATCTATTTCTGAATTCCGTTGAAAGATTCTTAGTAGCTTCACCAATTATTTCAACCTCCCTTATAACAGCATCCTGTAGCATGCGATTGGTTTTAAACTCTTCATAACCTTTATTTCCCAGATATTCTCCTATTTGATTGATTGCATCTAAAATGTGTCTAAGAAATACTGTATCGTCTTTCTTCATCCGAATACCACCCTGGATTCTTTCTCAATTCTTTCTATCAGATATGGGCTGATAGATGCTCTTGTAAGTAAATCCACGTGTATGCCCAGTGTATCTTCTAATTCCTGTTCTATTCCTACCAGTTCAAGTAAACTCTTCCTTTTTTCAAACTCTACAATAATGTCCAGATCGCTTCCAGGCTTTGCTTCACCTCTGGCATAAGAGCCAAATATCTCGATTCTTTTAGCTCCGTGTTTTTTCAGGATGGATACCAATTTATCTATTATTTCATCCATTATTATCACCTCTCAGAGTGGGGTTCGGGATTTCTGCTAACGTTTTGCGGGTATGTGAAGCCCGTAAGGGTTTGGGTGAGCGTAAGCGAACCCAAACCCGCTGTTAAGTGAGTGCGAAAGCACCGAAGCGAGCGATAGCGAGCGGAGAGCCGTCCGCTGCTCAACTTTCTTCATGGAGTTCTCCTCCAAGATTTCTATATGCTTCCTTGGTCTTTTCCATAATTTCACTATAGTCCTCTTTTCCGTCCTCAATTCGAATAGATTCATAATCTAACACATGTCCTTTATCATCAATTATATGTGCACCAAAATCAAAAGATTTCCTATGTGTTGTTATCCATGCGAATTGTCTTCCTCTAAATTTAAATCCTATATAGTCTTGTGTTGGATATTCTATAATTTCGTCACCAATACTCTTTACTTCATCTCGAATCTTATTAAGAATGGGTTTTAATTCTTTTTTTGTTATATAATCAATATGATCCTCGATAGTAATAGGTTCTGTTAGGCTTTCATCGATTTTGGGAAGTGTTACAGGATGGAAGACTATTCCTTTATTGTTTTTAGAGTCTATTACCACAGTATATTCATACAGTTCAACATCTGGAACCACTAAAGTGGTAAGTCGTCTAATTTCATCTGAAAACTTCTCCGCAATTAATATGATTCTTGGATGTTCTTTGGGGTTTATCTTTTTATCTGGAAACATTTGAGCGATAACATAGCGATGTTTATCTATTTCATTGTAATATTTTAGTGCTTGAAACAGCACATACTCATCTTCGTGCAGTTTAACCTCTATGATTACTATACGTCCTCCACTATCAACGCACAAAAAATCTGGAACACCTGTTCCTGTACCCATCTCATATTTCAGTAATTCCAATCCCTCTTCTATGCTATCCAATTCCTTTTCTATTATAGAATGCAGTTCTTTCTCGTTTTTTGGCTTATATTTTTTTAATGTTGCCATTTTCTTTCACCTCCTTTAGAGCAGCGGACGATTTCGGACAACTTAGAATATACGAAACTTCATGTCATCTCCAATTCTGGCGGGATATACGAACTTACTCATTCTTTAATATACCAGCATGTCCCAGCTTTTAATCTTACTCAGCTTAGCCATGTAAGTATAAATCTTGTCTTTTTCGAGTTTTCAACAGCTCCTGAGCAGTTATACCTTTAACACCGAAAGCACGAAAAAAGTTTATTAAACACATCACCAACGCATGCAGGATGGGCAGTGTAAAGGATCTGGTGGTTTTGAAGAAGCCTGGAAAAGAGCCAGGCGTCGGGCGATTCATTTTCTCCGACCGCTATTCTGTCTTTGACTACGGTGAGATGCCCGACAGGATAGATGGTAAGGGCAGGGCACTCTGCCTGATTTCAGCCCACTTCTTTGAGAAACTTGAGAAGGAAGGCATATCAAACCACTATATCGGTGTGGTTGAAGAAGGAGAAGTTAAAAAACTCAAAGAGCTCGAGGAACCAAGCAACGTTATGGAAATCAGACTTGTCAGGGTTATTAAGCCCATCAGAACGAACGGGTATGATTACAGTCCTATCAAATCTGAAAACGCAAATTTCTTGCTGCCACTTGAGGTTATATACCGGAACTTTCTGCCTGAAGGTTCAAGTATCTTCAAAAGGCTGAAAAAAGGGCTTATAACTCCAGAACAGCTTGGGTTGAAAAAAATGCCTGAACCAGGTCAGAAACTCGAAAAACCCATCATAGAAGCAAGTACGAAGCTTGAAAGCGAAGATCGCTACATTGACTGGAGTGAAGCAATAAAAATTTCCGGGTTGAGTAAAGAGGAGTTTGAAGAACTGGAATCGATTACCATACGTGTAGATGAAATTATTACGGGGGAGGTATCGAAAGCAGGAATTGTGAATGAAGATGGCAAGCTTGAGTTTGCATTCGACGAAAAAAGGAAGCTTATGGTTGTGGATACTGTTGGAACTCCAGACGAGTGCCGCTTTGACTTTAATGGCATGCAGATAAGCAAGGAAGTCCTCAGGTGTTACTACAGGCAGACGGAGTGGTACAGAAAACTTGAAAAGTTTAAAGGGCAGATGAACTGGAGAGAAAAGGCTGGAGTTCCACCAGAACTACCGGAAGAGCTTAAAAACGCAGTTTCTGAGATGTACATGGCATGCTGTAATGAAATAACTGGTATAAAGTTTTTTGACGTTGGAAGGCTTGGAGATGTAATAAGAAAGCTGAGGGAGCAGATAGCATGAAAGCTGCTCTTGCAATCGAAGACGGAACTTTTGTAGAAGGCTTCGGATTTGGAAGTGAGGGGATTGCAGAAGGAGAGCTCGTTTTCAATACATCCATGACGGGCTACGTTGAAGCTTTGACGGATCCAAGCTATGCTGGTCAGATTCTCATGATGACCTATCCCCTCATAGGCAACTACGGCGTTTGCAGAGATGATTTTGAAAGCGAGGGAGTTAAAGTTGAGGGTTTTGTCGTGAGAGAGCTTTGTAAAAAACCCAGTAACTGGAGAAGTCAGCTTAGTGTTGATGAATTGCTCAAAGAGTACGGAGTTCCAGGCATCGAAAGCATCGATACGAGGATGCTGACGAAGAAGACGAGGATATATGGAGCTATGAAAGCCGTTCTTGCAGTTGGCGATTACGACAGGGATGAACTTCTTAAAAAGGCTGTGGAGCAGCCCTCCATTACTGAACTCGATCTCGTCGGCAGGGTTTGCGTAAAAGAACCGGTACGTATGGAGGCGAAGGGCAAGTATGAAGTTGTACTGGTTGACTGCGGGATTAAGCTGAGCATAGCGAGGCAGATGATTAAGAGAGGAATCAACGTTACTCTTGTTCCCTATAACTATCCTGCCAGAGAAATCCTCGAAATTGATCCAGATGGTGTTTTCATATCCAATGGCCCCGGTGATCCGGCAAGAGTTAAGCAAACAATCGAGACGATAAGGAAGCTTGCAGGAAAGCTGCCAATGGCCGGAATATGCCTTGGCCATCAGCTTATTGGCCTGGCTATGGGAGCAAAGACGTTCAAGCTCAAATTTGGTCATAGAGGGGCTAATCAGCCCGTTAAGGACTTTGAAACAGGCAGAGTGTTCATCTCAAGCCAGAATCACGGCTTTGCAGTAGACGATAAGACTCTACCTCCAGATATGGAAGTCACTCAGATAAACCTGAACGATCACACTGTTGAAGGCTTAAGGCACAAAGACTATCCGCTGATATGCGTTCAGTATCATCCAGAAGCGTCTCCAGGCCCCCATGACACGTACTTCTTCTTCGACAGCTTTGTAGAAATGCTTGCAGAGTATTAGGTGGAAAGATGCCTAAGCGTGAAGACATCAAAAAGATCATGGTCGTAGGTTCAGGGCCGATAGTGATTGGGCAGGCAGCCGAGTTCGATTATTCAGGCAGCCAGGCATGCAAGGCTTTGCGTGAGGAGGGATACGAGGTAGTACTTGTAAACTCAAATCCAGCCACAATAATGACCGACCCGGGGATGGCCGATAAGACGTATATAGAACCACTGACTGCAGATGTGGTTGCGAGGATTGTTGAGAGAGAGATGCCAGATGCTCTGCTTCCAACTCTCGGTGGTCAAACAGCATTGAATATCGCAGTTCAGCTTGGCGAAATGGGAATCCTTGACAAATACGGAGTTGAGCTCATAGGTGCAAAGCTCGATGCAATAAAGAAGGCCGAGGACAGAGAACTATTCAAAGAGTGCATGCACCGCATTGGCCTTGAGGTTCCGGGGAGTGATATCGCCAGTGATGTGAGTGAAGCTTTGGCGATTGCGGAAGAAATAGGTTATCCTGTGGTTGTGAGGCCTGCCTTCACTCTTGGTGGAACTGGAGGGGGTATAGCGTATAATCGCGAGGAACTGAGGGAAATAGCAGCTCACGGCCTTGAAATGTCGATGATAAACCAGGTACTCATCGAAGAGGGCGTAATTGGGTGGAAAGAGTTTGAACTCGAGGTAATGAGGGATTTAGCAGACAACGTTGTGATAATATGCTCAATCGAGAATTTCGACCCTATGGGTGTGCACACTGGAGATAGCATAACCGTCGCTCCAGCCCAAACTCTTAGCGATGTAGAATACCAGCGTTTGAGGGATGCATCGATAGCCATAATAAGGGAAATAGGAGTTGAGACTGGAGGGAGCAACATACAGTTTGCTGTCCATCCCACAACTGATCGCATCGTTGCGATAGAGATGAATCCCCGTGTAAGTCGTTCTTCAGCCTTAGCCTCAAAAGCAACAGGCTTTCCCATTGCGAAAATAGCTGCGAAGCTTGCAGTTGGATACACGCTCGATGAAATTCCCAACGATATAACGAAGGAAACACCTGCGAGCTTTGAACCGACAATAGACTATGTGGTTGTCAAAGTTCCCCGCTTTGCCTTTGACAAATTCCCAATGGCAGATGCAGTTCTCGGCAGTCAGATGAAGAGTGTTGGAGAGGTAATGGCCATCGGCAGAACATTCGAAGAAGCGTTGCAGAAGGCGTTGAGAAGCCTTGAAATCGGCCGCTATGGTATTGGGAGCGATGGAAAGGATAAGGATGAAACGATGGAGGAGATACTGAACAAACTTCGATACCCAAATGCTGAAAGAGTTTTTTACATCAGGTATGCCCTGCAAAATGGCTTCAGCGTTGAGGAGATTTATGAACTAACAAGAATAGACCCCTGGTTCATTGATAAGATTAAGAACATCGTCGAGATGGAGAAAGAGCTGAAGGAGCTCGCTGCCAAGCATTCAATTGATGAAGTGCCCGATGAGGTATTGCGTAAGGCAAAGAAGCTTGGCTTCTCTGATGTGCAGCTTGCGAAAATATTTGGAGTTAGAGAAGAGGAAATCCGGAAGAGAAGAAAGAAATCGGGAATAACTGCGGTCTTCAAGATGGTGGATACGTGTGCTGCTGAATTTGAGGCCAAAACACCTTACTACTATTCAACGTATGAGGAAGAGAACGATGCGAGGCCAACCGATAGACCGAAAGTAATGATTCTTGGTGGCGGGCCAAACCGCATAGGTCAGGGTATAGAATTCGATTACTGCTGTTGTCATGCAGTCTTCAGCCTTGCAGAGGATGGATACGAGACTATAATGGTTAATAATAACCCTGAGACTGTTTCAACGGACTACGACACCTCCGATAGACTTTACTTCGAGCCGATAACGCATGAAGATGTGATGAACATATACGAGAACGAAAAGCCTGTGGGCGTGATAGTCCAGTTTGGAGGGCAGACACCGCTCAACATATCGAGGCAGCTTGAAAGCAGCGGGGCAAGAATTCTTGGAACTTCTGTCGATTCCATAGATATAGCAGAAGATAGAGAGAGGTTTGCAGAACTCTGCAGAAAGCTCAGCATTCCGCAGCCAGAGAACGGCATAGCCTACAGCATAGAGGAGGCAAAGGAGATTGCAGCAAAAATAGGTTACCCCGTTCTTGTTCGCCCATCCTACGTTTTAGGCGGTAGGGCGATGGAGATAGTCTACGATGTTGAAACTCTGGAAAGGTACATTACCGAGGCTCTTGAGGTCAGTCCGGAGAAACCGATACTGATAGACAAGTTTCTTGAGGATGCAATCGAGGTTGAAGTTGACGCCTTGTGCGATTGTGAAGATGTTGTCATAGGCGGAATAATGGAGCATATAGAAGAGGCGGGGGTGCACAGTGGAGATTCCGCATGTGTCCTTCCACCAGTTTCTCTCTCTCAGGACATCATCGATACCATAGAGGACTACACGAGGAGGATGGCAATTGAACTGAAGGTTGTTGGTCTGATAAATATCCAGTATGCTGTCAAGGACAGTACAGTTTACGTGCTGGAAGCAAATCCGAGGGCGAGCAGAACTGTCCCGTATATAAGCAAGGCTACCGGATTACCTCTGGCAAAAATAGCTGCAAAGCTTATGATGGGCAAAAAACTGAGAGAGCTGGGCGTTAAGGAGGTGAAGCCCAAACATGTTGCAGTAAAAGAGGCGGTATTCCCGTTCATCAAGCTGCCCGGCGTCGATCCCGTTCTTGGCCCGGAAATGAAGTCAACGGGAGAGGTTATGGGTATTGACTACGATTTTGGTGTTGCTTACTACAAGGCGGAACTTGCTGCTGGCATGCGTTTGCCAACTAATGGGACAGTGTTTATAAGCGTGAGGAAGGCAGATAGAGAGAAAGTTTTGCCTGTGGCCAGAAAGCTGTACGAACTCGGTTTTAAGATAACTGCAACGGACGGAACTGCCCGATTCTTGAACTCCAATGGCATTCCTGCAGGGGTAATATACAAGGTCAGTCAGGGCAGACCCAACATAGTTGATGCGATAATAAACAGGCAGGTTGATCTGATAATAAATACACCTACGGGGAAAAAAGGAAAAACTGAGGGCTACATGATAAGAAGGACAGCAGTTGACCACAACGTGCCCTACATTACCACAGTTTCCGGGGCTATAGCTGCAGTTAGAGGGATAGAGGCGATAAAAAAGGCGAAGATGACGATAAAATCGATTCAGGAGTACCATGAAGAAGCGAGAAATTGAATTTGCAAACATTGACCACGAGAGGCTTTGCAGGGCTGGAAAGCCGGAAGCTGTATTTGCGGAGTTCAAAGAACCGAAGGAGGTTGTGGAGATTGCCCATGAGTACGTTGACAGATGTGGAGAGGTTCTGATTACGAGGGCAAATGAAGAGCAAATAGAGGCATTACTTGAGGAGTTCAGGAGTTTTAGTGTTAGAATCAACAGAAAGGCGAGGACTGTGGTTATCAGGAGAGAGGAGGCTGAAAGGCAGAAAGCAGGAAAGGTGGCAATACTGACGGCAGGAACTTCAGACATTCCAGTTGCAGAAGAAGCAGCAGAAACTGCGGAATTCCTCGGAATGGATGTGATGAAGTTCTACGATGTTGGAGTTGCTGGCATCCACAGGTTGCTTGATCCGATCAAGAGAATCAGGGAGGAAGAAGTGGATGCTGCGATAGTGGTTGCAGGGATGGAGGGAGCTTTACCATCTGTTGTTGCTGGACTCACTGACAGGCCCGTGATTGCAGTCCCAACCTCAGTTGGTTATGGCGTGAACTTAGGAGGTTTAACAACTCTGTTTGCCATGCTCCAGAGCTGCTCTTCGGGCGTTGCAGTGGTAAACATCGATAATGGGTTTGGTGCTGCAGTTTTTGCCCATCTTATTGCGAGGGTTGCGAGGTTATAAGCAATTCAACCTTTCTCAACCCGTCCTCTTTACCCAGGATATAGAGCACATCTCCTTTATAGAGAATCGTGTCGGGTTCAGGGAATATTACCTCCTCTCCTCTTTCTATCGCCACAACCATACAGCCCGTCAGTTTTCTCAGATTTGTCTCCTTTATTGTCTCCCCTGCAAACTCATCGTTTTTGAGCTCCATTTTCTCAAGCATTACGGTACCCTCTCTACCAACAACCTCAATGAAGTCTGCAGCTGTCGGTCTTTTTACGGCTATTGCCACCTTTCTGGCAACATCTCTGTAGGGAGACAGCAGCATGTCAACTCCTACTCTTTTGAGCTTTCTCTCACCAGCAGGCGTTCTGAGGACAGCCAAAGTGTATATTTCCGGATTCAGATCCTTTGCAACTATGACGGCAAATGCATTTGATGAATCTCTCTCCATGCAGGCTATCAGACTTCTTGCCTTTTTCACCCCTGCCTTTTCAAGTATCTCCTCCTCAGTTGCATCACCCTGAACGGCAAGAAATCCATTTTCTCTTGCTATGGCTATCTTATTCGGATCCAGATCAACAATTACAACCTTTTCGGCAGGTAGTTCTTTGGAAATCTCTATTCCCATTTTACCGTAACCGCATACAATATAGTGTCCTGATATCTTTTCAAGCACCTTTCTCCACCTCTCTCCTCTTTTTTCGATCAGAATGGGTATAATTGAGTTTATCGAGTAGAGGAAGATGGCAACGCCGAAGATCATGAGAAACATTGAGAGGGTTTTTCCTGCAATGCTCAATCTGCCAACCTCTTTGTAGCCTGTTGTTGTAATTGTCATTACAGTCATATAGAGGCAGTCGAACAGTGGCCACCCCTCTATTAAGTAGTATCCCAAGGTACCAAGAGCCGTGACTGCAGTGAGAAGAAGTACAAGATAAACAACCTGCCTCCCGATGTTATTGGCCATCAATCAAAAATAACAGAAGTGGTTAAAATTTTTAGCGATTGGTAAATTGAAAGTATGCACGGATTAAGAAGACTCCGGTCTCATAAACTTCTTGCTCTCCACTTCGTTGTGCAACTTCTTTGCCCTGTCGTAGTACTTTTCCGCTTCATCAAATTTCATCATATCATTGTATAAAGCCCCGATATAACCGTATGTATCTGCCACATAGCTCAGCCACTTTTCATCTTCATTTGCAAGGCTGTCAAATACGGTGAGAGCCTCTCTATGGTATTCTTCTGACTCCTCATATCTGTGGAGCTTTCTATAAACCACACCTATGTTATTAAACAGTATCCCGAGCGGTGGAAGGTAATTTCTATCACTCTCGGCAAGCTTCACGAGTATCTTCTCACTCTCTTTATAGAACTTCTCTGCAGTATTCAGCTTTTTTATCCTTTCGTAGAAAACACCAGCGTTATAAAGAGATTCTGCAAGTTCCGCCTCGCTACCAGATTTTCTTCTGATTTCAAGGGCCCAGTTCAAGTACTTCTCAGCCTCATCGTTCCTCTTCAAATCCATGTACAGGATAGCAAGTTCATTAAGGACTTCTGCCAGCATGGGAAGATAGCTTTCGTCCTCTTCAGATAACTCTTTAAGTATACGCTCCGCTTCTTTGAATATCTTCTCTGCTTTGTCCTTCATTTTCATCTGGCATATTGCTCTCCCACCACGTATGAGGAATTTTGCCTCCAAATCCGGCACTCTAAGCCTTCTGCATAGCTTTGCTGTAGTAAGTGAGGAAACTGCCAGATTTGAGATGCTCTCCTTATCATCTTTTCCTTCAGAGAGGTAGGAATAGTGAGAGAAGTAAACGAGGAGAAGAAGGTTTTTCCAGTTTTCATCAATGTTTGCAACGGACACTGGATCAGCAAAGAGATTTGCAGTAGCTTTTTTGATCTCCTCTGGTGCATTTTCTGTTATAACTGTAATCGCATTCAGGGGTGTGCCCTTTCTTACCATCTCTACAACCTCACCAACAACATCCATGTCTGCGGTTCTGGCATGAAGTATTTAAAGCTAACCTTTCTAATAAGCTTTAAAGGTATGGGTCAGTATATCTATAACTATAATTATATAATTATTTTCAGAGTTGAATGATAAAGATATCGGATGCCTGAAGAGTGCCTGAGAGTAAAGGATATATCGAAATCCTCAGAGTTAATATCATGACAGTTCTGAAGGAGGTCTTATTCAACAGGGTAAGATTTAAACTTGTTCAAGGGGATATAACAAAGTGTGGAGCTGAGGCCATAGTAAATGCGGCGAACAAGCATCTGGTGCATGGAGGTGGTGTGGCTCTGGCAATTGCAAGAGCTGCAGCAAAAAATCCTGAGGAGTACACAGGTATAAGCAGGGAAGAGATGAAGAAGCAGATCGGGAGGGACTACATAGAACATGGAGAAGTCGTAGTCACACCAGGTCTTTTGCTTGAAAAAACTGGAACGAGGTATGTTATCCACACTGTTGGCCCAGTCTGCAGAGGATGGAACAGCACAGCCAAGGAAAAGCTGAGAAAAGCTTTAATCGCACCGCTGAGAAAAGCAGATGAAATGGGGCTGAAATCAATAGCGTTTCCTGCTGTAAGTGCAGGCATCTATGGCTGCCCGCTTGAAGAGGTAATCAAGACGATTTTAGAGGTTGTTGGGGGATTTTCAGCAAAAAGTCTTGAGGAAGTATTTCTTGTTCTCTATGACGAAAGATCTGCGAGTAAAGCATTGGAAGTTCTGGAGTCACACACCTGACAATTTTAACCTGACAACCTCTTCACAACTTTAAGATCAATGACGTACCTGTTCACGTACGGGGCGAAGTTTCCGCATGCACGCATGAACTCCGCTCTGCATTCAACACCCTCCTCTCTGAAGAGATTCTCAACTCTTCCGGGTAGCTCTTTCTCTTCTTCTACACCGGCAAACGTGTAATAGTGAATGTAACCACCCTCTTTTGCCTTTGCTGCTGCAACATCAACAAAGCTTTCGGCGTTGTGAGGGGAGGGCATCAGTATTCTGTCAAACTCGCCTTCAAGCTTCGGAACGATCCTGCGGACGTCTCCCTCATAAACCCTCACATTTTCTACTTTGTTAACTTCAACGTTCCTTCTGAAGTATTCAACTGCTGCTGGATTCAGTTCCACACCAACAACCTCTTTCGGCCTTGCATGTTTTGCTATTACAATCGCAAAAGGCCCGACTCCAGCAAACATCACAAGAATGCGCTCTCCCGGCTTTACAAGTCTGGTTATTCTCTCCCTCTCTCCTGAAAGCCTGATGGAGTAGTAAACTTTCATAGGGTCGAGAAGAAAACGGCATCCATGCTCCTTGGCCATTGTTTCCGTCTTGCCCCCGTGAATTACTTCGTACTTCGCAACCCTGTAAACACCATTAACCTCGCCAACTTTTCTCAGCACCGTTTTTACGTGCTTGTGTTTTTTCAGAATCGCATCAACAATTAAATTCTTCAGATGCAGAATTTCGTCAGGGAGGTTTATAATTACAACATCTCCAACTATTTCAAAGCTCCTTCTTACCCTCAGGAGCTCCTCTTCGCTCACTTTTCCTCTCAGCATCCTGCGAAGTGACATCGCTTTCGAAAAAAGCTGGTGAGTTATATCGTTTTTTCGCTCTTTCAAACTACCTGAGCTTCACTGCATCGTCAGGGCAGATTTTACTGCAAACGTTTCCTCTGAGCCAGCAAATTTCATCCTGACAGAGCTTTATTGCTTTCTCCGGGCAGATTCTGCTACACACTCCACATCCAACGCAGAGGTTCTCATCAATTGCAACTTTTCCCTCTCGGAAGCAGATTGCAGGACAGAAAAATGAGTTGATGCATTCCATACAGAGCGTGCAGTTTTTTGTAACCGTGAATTTGGGTGTCTTCTTTCCCCCCTTCTTTCTCTCTCTCTGCAACAGCAGAGCGCATTTCTGTCTTGAAATAACAACTGCAACACCCTTGTACTCTATTGCCCTTTTTATGGCGTCAATTGTCCTTCTCAAGTTGTAGGGATTCACAACTTCGACAAAATCGATACCCATCCCTCTTACGACATTCTCGATACTCACAGCTTTTCCTTTTTCACCGCAACCTCTCTCTCCTACACCGGGATGTGGCTGATGCCCTGTCATACCGGTGGTGGAGTTATCAAGGATGACAAGAACGAAATTATGGTTGTTGTAAACCGCATTAACAAGAGCAGGCAGTCCTGCATGGAAGAACGTGGAGTCACCTATTGTAGCGATTACCGGCTCCTTAACAACATAGCTCAGCCCGCATGCAATGCCGGTGCTTGCCCCCATGCACACGCAGGTGTCAACACCCTCAAAAGGTTTGTTTGCTCCAAGAGTGTAGCATCCTATATCTCCCGGCAGTGCTGCAAGCTTAACAGCCTTTTTTATCGCATAGAAAGTCGCTGCGTGCGGACAGCCGGGACAGAAGACCGGTGGGCGAGGTGGTGCGAGTATGGCGAGTTCTCTCCCTTTTTCAAGAATTGCTTCATAATCTATACTCGGTTTAATTCCGAGAGTCCTTGCCAAACCTCTCTCAACAACAGCCACGTTATATTCATAGCTCATTGGAAGAAAGCCATTCAGCTTACCGTAAACCTCCACCCCTGTAAGAGCTCTCACATGGAGCTCGATAAATGGATCAACCTCTTCAACAACGAGTATGTGTTTGAGCTGAGATGCAAACTCCTCTATCAGCTCCTCAGGAACAGGATGCATGGATGAAAGTTTCAGCACAGGTATTTCCACACCAAGCCTCTCCATTGCCTCCTTAGCATAAGCGTAGCTCAGCCCGCATGCAATGATACCGGTATCGCCTTCTCCATCTTCTATCCAGTTTCCGTCCCATCTTGAAAGATAATTTCCTGCTTTTTCCATTTTCTCTACAAGTTCTGACTTCATTTTTCTGGCATGAGCCGGTAGAATAACATCTCTGGCAGGGTTTTTCTGCCATTCAACTTTTTCAAAAGCCTTTTTTTGAAGAGGAGCAAGCTCAACAATACCGCTTGCGTGGCTCAGCCTCGTATATGTTCTGAGCATTACGGGAATATTAAAATGCTCTGATAATTCGAAACAGAACTTGACAAAATCCTTCGCCTCCTGAACGCTCGACGGCTCTATTACAGGTATATTTGCAGCCCTACCGTACCATCTGTTATCCTGCTCGTTCTGGCTGCTGTGCATTGACGGATCGTCTGCAGAAACAAGGACAAAACCCCCCCTTGCCCCGATGTATGCAAAGCTGAATAGAACATCACTTGCAACATTAACGCCAACGTGTTTCATCGCTGCCATGCTACGCTTTCCAGCAAGCGATGCAGCCATGGCAACCTCTACGGCAACTTTTTCATTTGAGGAGTACTCCATTACAAAGTCGAACCTTCCCTTCAACGTCTCGCATGCTCTGCTGAGGGTATCACCAATCTCAGATGAGGGCGTACCCGGGTATGTGGCGAAAACGTCAATTCCTGCTTCAAGTGCTCCTCTCGCTATAGCCTCATTTCCGAGAAGAAATGCTTTCCCTGACTCCTTTAGAACATCATTGAGCATGGGGTGAAATTATCCTGGCTTTTTAAAATTCTTGCTGTTTCAGAAAACCTTAAGTTCTACCAAACAACTTCTGGCATGATGTACAGGAACACTTACCTCGAAAAGGTTGGAGAACTGATGAAGTACTGTATGGATCTTGCAAAGACAGTTGATGAGGCGATGGACGATATAAAGAGAGCTTCAAGTGATTTGAGGGATCCTGAACGTATTGCAGAACTGTTCCGGATAGACAGCGAGTACATTGTTCAGGTTTTCATGTCCGGTGGAATGAGTGAAGATGAAGCGAAAGAGAGCCTGAAGAGATTAAAGCAGTATGCTGTTGCCCAGCTTCAGAAGCACTACAATCTTGTTGCCCAGCTTTTAAAAGACACCGAGAAGAAGGTCATTGAAACAATAGAGAACACAATAAAGGAAATAGAGTTTGAAATGCCGGATCAGACGAAAAAAGAGATAAAATACAGTATAGATAAAGCAGAGGAGGATGTAGAAATACTCTCAAAGGAGATGACCAACCTCTGAGCGATTCTAATATTATCCCAGTGTTTTATCCTCCGGGACTGACGAAAAAAGGTATATTGGTTTTGCATAGTATGCCCTGTCTCAACCTCGCGGCCTCAGACCTTCAATTAGATCACTAACTGTGCTTTCCACCCTGTCAACAACCTTCTCCTCATCTATTGTGAGAACATTGCGATCATCCATTATCAATTCCCCATCAACAATCACATGTGTAACCTCACACCCGTAGCCTGCGTAGACAATGCTGTAAAGAGGATTGTAGAGCGGGAGATAGTTGAAACTCTTCGCATCGAGCAGAATGATGTCTGCCAGCATACCCTCTTTAAGCTCTCCGCCCTCAATCCCGTAGGCCACATACCCGTTTCTTGTTGCCATCTTAAGAACATCAGCAGCTTTGAGGGCATCAGCCCTTGTCGTGGCAACCTTCTGGAGTAAAGAGGCGAGTTTTATCTCCTCAAACATGTTGTAGGTGTTGTTGCTGGCAGCACCGTCCGTTCCAAGGCACACGTTCACTCCTGCCCTCAGCATTTCACGCACTCTTGCTATCCCTGATGCAAGCTTTAGGTTACTCACAGGATTGTGGACTACACTCACACCGCGCTTTTTCAAAATCCTGATCTCTTCATTTTCAACCCAGACGGCGTGAGCAATAATTACCCTCTTCGAGAGGAAACCCATATCATCGAGGAATTTTACGGGAGTTTTTCCGTACTTCTGTTTTATCTCCTCAAATTCGTGTTTTGTTTCCGCAACGTGGATGTGGATAAGAGTATCAAGCTCTTCAGCTCTCTCTTTAACTTTCATGAGAAAACCCGGAGAACATGTGTACGGGGCATGGGGGCCAAATACAGCTTTTATTCTTCCACTAAAAGCTCCATCCCACTCCTTTATGAATTCTGTTCCTGTTTCGAGCTCATTTCTCCCCTTCTCCTCATCACCTTTTTCAATCATCCCGTAGCTCAGCACAGCCCTCATCCCCGACTCACCCACTGCCCTTGCAACCTCATCCATGTGGAAGTACATGTCGGAAAAAGCGGTGGTGCCTGTCTTGATCATCTCAAGAATCCCAAGTATCGAGCCCCAGTAGATATCCTTTGGTGTAAGCCTCGCCTCAATTTCCCAAACCCTTCTGAGCCACTCCATCAGGGGCATATCTTCAACGTATCCCCTCAGAACTGTCATCGCAAGATGAGTGTGGGCATTGAACAGGCCGGGTACTACAAGTTTTTTATCAGCCATTATCTCAACTTCACCCCTGATATCCTCCCTGCCAACGTATGCTATTCTGTTACCCTGAATGCCGATATTTGCTCTGGTAAACTCATCACCAACTAAGCAGAGCCCCCCTTTTATGGATATGTCGTACATGGATTTGAATTTGCCGGGTGTTATATAAACTCTTTCAACACGTGATTTCTTTAATTTTTCGCACCCCTCAACTCGAAAACGTTTTGTATCCTGTGAGCTTTATGTATCTATGCTCATTCCCACGGCAGCGGGAAGACATAAACCAGACCTCATTTTGAGCGGTGAGATTTTCTCAGTTTTCACTGGCGAGAGCTTTGAGGCTGATGTTGCCATATCAAATGGCAGAATTGCCGGCGTTGGGGATTATGGAGGAGGTATTGAAGTCGATTATATTCTTCCCGGATTTATAGATGCACATATCCATCTCGAAAGCACACTTCTCCACCCTGCTGAATTTGCCAGAGCCGTCATCCCTCACGGCACCACGGCGGTAATTGCTGACCCTCACGAGATTGCCAACGTAGCGGGAAAAGCAGGAATTAGGTTTTTGATAGAGGCCACGGCAGATGTACCTCTTGACTTTTACTTCATGGCTCCGTCATGCGTTCCGGCAATAGAGGGGTTTGAAAGCTTTGCTCATAAGCTCAGTGCGGATGATATCAGAGAAATCATCAAATGGGATAGAGTCCTCGGTCTTGCAGAGGTCATGGACTTTCCTGGTGTGATAGAGGGGCGGAAGGACGTTCTGGATAAAATTGATGCAGTAAAGAAGGCTGGAAAGCCTGTAGACGGACATGCCCCCGGAATTACCGGAAAAGATCTGGATGCTTACATTGCCACGGGTATAACCACAGACCATGAATGTGCTTCCACAATAGAGGCGATGGAGAAGGTAAGACGTGGCATGAGGGTGATGATACGGGAGGGTAGTGTGGCAAAAAACATGCGTGAGCTGATTAAAATTGTTAACAGCTTCAACTCATGCTTTTTCATGCTCGTGAGTGATGATCTGCTGCCCACAGACATAAAACACGGTCACATAGATAATCTGCTTAGACTTGCCACCCAGTACGGATTGAAGCCAGAACTTGCCATCAGGATGGTTACACTCAGTCCTGCGATGCATTTCGGGCTGAAATGTGGAGCCATTATGCCCGGGCTTAAAGCCGACATTGTTGCCGTTGATGGCCTGGAAAATTTCAACGTCCAGCTTGTTGTTAAGGATGGCAAAATCGTATGGGATGGAAAGCTCAATGCAGAGATCGAAAAGATCGAACCACCGATAGAACTTGCAAATACGGTAAAAACTGGAATTCAGAGACAAGATGTGCTAATCAAAGCGAAAGGCAAGGTATGCAGGCTAATCGAACCTGTTCCGGGTCAGATAGTTACAAAAGCTTCTGTGTGGGAGCCGGAGATCAGAGATGGTTATGCATTGCCGGATGCGGAACAGGATGTTGCAAAGGTTGTGGTTGTGAACAGACAGGGCAGGAGATTAGTGGGAAAAGGTTTTGTGAGGTTTGCAATTAAAGAGGGAGCAATTGCAGGCAGTGTTGCACACGATTCACACAACTGTATATGTGTGGGTGTTGATGACGGCGCAATGGTCAGAGCTTTGAACAGACTGGAAGAACTTCACGGTGGATTCGTTGTAGCAAGCAAGGACATCATGGCAGAGCTCCCTCTTCCAATCGCCGGATTGATGTCCAGCTTTACATTTGAAGAAGTTGTTAAAAAACTCGAAAAGCTTTATACTGCCTCCAGAAAGATAGGAATTAGAGCTGAACATCCCTTCACGGCCATAAGCTTCCTCTCTCTGCCAGTTGTACCGGAGCTGAAAATGACCGATTACGGCCTCATTGATACAAAAGAAATGAAGATAGTCGATTTGTGGGTGGAATGATGAAACTGGAACCGATTATAAGCAAGGAAGAGATAGAAAGTAAGGTTAGAGAGATTGCAGAGCGGATAAGTGAGGATTACAGGGGAAAAAACCCAATTCTTGTGGGAGTTCTCAATGGAGCCCTGATATTTCTTGCAGATCTGGTAAGAGAACTCAAGATACCCGTTGAAATTGACTTCATGAAGGTGAAGAGCTATGCTGGAACGAACTCAACTGGCAATATCGAAGTAAAGCTGGATATGGAGAGAGACATCAGAGGTAGAGATGTCATAATTGTGGAGGATATTATTGATACAGGTATTACAATAAATTTCCTGATGAAGAAGCTCAAAGCAAGGAAACCAGAAAGTCTGGCTGTGTGCGTACTTCTTGACAAGCCTGAAAGAAGAGTTGCTGACGTTAAAGCTGACTATGTGGGATTTACAATTCCAGATTACTTTGTTGTCGGATATGGTCTTGACTTTAACGGCCAGTACAGAGAACTGCCAGCAATTTACAGAATTGTGGAGAAATAGAACGTAATTATGTAGAGAGATTTGGTGTTTTCCTGTGTCGTATCACAAAAGTTTAAATATCACAGACCATAGAGCATGCCTTCATGCCCTCAGATCGCTATTCAAAGTTCATCGAAGCTCTCAGACAGCACCACGAGCTCTACAGGCAATCTATCCCTCTCATAGCCAGTGAAAACCTTACAAGTCTGGCAGTAAGAAGTATGTACCTGACGGATCTGGGACATCGCTATGCAGAGGGCAAGGTTGGCAAGCGCTTCTATCAGGGCTGTCAGTATATAGATGTCATTGAAGATCTGGCAATCCAGCTTACAAAGGAGATATTTAATGCCGAACATGCGAACGTTCAGCCCATATCAGGAGTTACTGCCAATATAGCAGCTTTCTTCGCTTTAACCTCCCCTGCTGATAAGGTAGTATCCCTCTCTGTGCCATGCGGAGGCCACATCTCTCATGATAGATTCTCTGCAGCAGGTATAAGGGGGCTTGAGGTTCTGCACTATCCATTTGACATGGAGAGGCTCAACATTGACATTGATGAGACAAGAAAACTTGCAGAGAAAGAGAGACCCAAGGTTCTCGTTCTTGGCTCCAGTCTCTTTCTCTTCCCCCACCCCGTTAAAGAAATAGCGGAAATCGCAAAAGAAGTTGATGCAAAAGTTATATATGATGGAAGCCACGTTCTTGGCCTGATAGCAGGAGAGCAGTTTCAGGATCCGGTTAAGGAGGGAGCAGATGTAGTTACGGCCTCAACGCACAAAACATTCTTCGGCCCGCAGCGTGCAGTAATTCTCTGCAGGAAGGAGCTTGCGAAGGCTATCGACAATGCAGTGTTTCCGGGTGTTGTCAGCAACCACCATCTGAACACCCTTGCCGGCTACGTTATCGCATGCATGGAAATGCTGGAGTTCGGTGAAGCTTATGCGAAACAGACTGTAAGAAATGCTAAAAGACTTGCAGAAAAACTGCATGAGCTTGGCTTTAATGTTGTTGGTGAACAAAATGGATTTACGGAGTCGCATCAGGTTGCCGTTGATGTCAGTGAATTTGGTGGTGGTGATCCGGTTGCAAAGATGTTTGAGCGCATAAACATAATCCTGAATAAGAACCTTCTACCATGGGACGATCTAACAAGAACAAAGAATCCATCGGGAATAAGAATCGGGGTTCAGGAGGTAACAAGACTTGGAATGAAGGAAGAAGAGATGGAGAAGCTCGCAGAGATAATGTGGGATGCGGTTAACAGTAATAAGAGTGAGGACAGGTTAAAGCAGGAGGTTGCAGAGCTGAAAAGTGAATTTAACACGATTAAGTATGCATTTGAGGAGACTGAAGCGTATACGTTCTTCGAAAACTTTTTAAGCTGGCCTGCCCGTAAACCGGCAGATTAGGGCCTGAAAGTGGCATTGAGAGAAAGATTTAAATCTCACCTCATTAAGGGCTAAGCAAGGCTCCAGTGTACTAAAAAGGCAAAGCTGTTGTGAGAGCATGATGCTGGAAAAGTTGGTGGAGAGGAAGGAGCAGCTTGAAAAAGAGCTTCAGGAGAACACTGCTCGCAGGGACGAGCTCAATAAGCTTGCGAGAGAGAGTGCAGATGAAAGAGACAGATTGAATAGAGAAGTAAAAGAACTTCTTCTGAAAGCAAAGGAAGTTAAAGAGAAGAGAGACGAGTACAACGAAAAGGCCAAGGAGTTCAAAATGAAGAGGAACAAGGTTCATGCAGAGATAGACAAGCTCTACAGGGAACTGGACAAGCTGAGGAAGCATATAGATAAAGGCAGCAAGCCGCTTGGAGACATCGAGAAGGAGATACGCCGCCTGGAGTTCAAGCAGCAGACTGCAGTTCTTACTATTGAAAAGGAGAGAACGCTTGTTGAGCGCATATCAAAGCTGAGAAGAGAGCTTGAAGAAAGAAAGGAACAGCTTGAGAAGCACGAGGAGTTCAAGAGGCTGATTGCAAAGATAAGGGAGCTCAAGGATGAAGCAAGGAAGTTTCACCAGCAGATGCTTGAGTACGTTGAGAAGGCTGACGTTTTTCATGCGGAGATGCTGGAGATATTCAGCCAAGTCGACGAGAAGAGAAAGCTTGCGGACGAGATGCATATTAAGTTTGTGGAGAGTAAGAAGGAAGCTGATAGATGCCATAACGAAGTTGTAAAGATAAGAAAGGACATAAGAGACCTTGAAAAAGTAATCAAAGCCCTTAAGACCAAACAGATCAAGAGCAAGGAAGAAAGAGAGAGAGAAGATCTGATAAAGAGGGCAAAAGAAGTTTACGAGATGTTCAAGCGTGGAGAAAAGCTTGAAACTGAAGATCTTCTTCTCCTTCAGAGAGCCGGGTTGATTTAAGGCTCTTATTGGTATTGTCAGTTGCACATTCAAAATTATTCATTTATTCAATCATCAATCGATTGATATAAGGGCGCCGTGAGGACACACTCTGGTACACTCAAGGCACTCATTGCATCTTGAGCTGTCTATACGCACGACTTTTCCATTTTCGAAGATTATAGCCTCACACAACCCCAAGCAAGCACCACAACCCTGACATCCAAAGACTGCTATCATTTCCTTCAGCCTTCTCTGAAATTACAGGTTCTTATATCAGAGATATAAATATCACGCATAAATTGTCACTACATCACCATCTTCAAGTGCATGCTCTAAACCAACTCTCTGGCCCTGGAATTTCACCGATGTTCCCCATACCTTTGCATACCTGAATGATTCCAGCATACCTCTATGCAGCTTTCTGCAAACGTCCTCAATTTTTGCACCTCTTCTCATTATCAATGGCCTGTCCTCCACACCCTTACCGGGGGGTTTTAAGAAGATTCGTATGAATTCAAGTTTCTCGTAGATGCGCTTCTTTAGAATGTCGAGACCAGTCCCATGCTGAGCTGAGACACAGATTATGTCATCACTCCTGACTTCTACATTCATGAGATCTATCTTATTGACGACGGTAAGTGAAGGAATGTAGACTCTGTTGCCCATTATTGCATCTATCAGCCTCTCGATTGTTATATCTTCTCTTATCAGCACATCAGCGTTGTGTATCCTGTACTCCCTGAGAACTTCCACTATTGTCTTCCTGTCAAGTGAGAGTGGAACAGTGGACGTGATCTTGATTCCACCCCTCTCCTTCTTCTTTATCGAAATTTCTGGAGGAGATTCATTGAGCCTTATTCCTCCGCTGTAAAGTTCCCTTTTCAGAATGTCAGTCTGATGGAGATTGAAAACATCAACGATGAGCAGAATCATGTCTGCAGTCCTTACGGCTGAGATTATCTCTTTCCCTCTCCCCCTACCCTTCGAGGCCCCCTCTACAAGTCCGGGAACGTCTATGATCTGAATTCTTGCACCCCTGTATTCCAGCACACCGGGAACCGGTCTGAGGGTTGTGAAATTGTAGTCTGCAACCTCACTTCTTGCCCCGGTTAAAGCGTTGAGGAGGGTGGATTTACCAACAGATGGAAATCCAACAAGAACAACAGTAGCATCTCCCTCCTTTTTTAGAGAAAACTGTACACCAGCTCTCCTCTTTTTCTTCTCCGCCTCATCTCTCAATCTTGCAAGCTTTGCCTTGAGTCTGCCTATATGGTGCTCAGTTGCCTTGTTGTACGGTGTGCGCTTGATCTCCTCCTCAAGTTGCTTTATTTCCTCCTCGACATCCATTGCCATGTCCTGAATCCAGATTAATAAAGCCTTTACGTAACGAGAGCACACCCGTATTTCTGATTCATCCGCATGCCCTGGACAGAGAGAGCCATGAATCTTTTATTTTTTTGCCCGCTTCCTCAAAATTAACACTCTCTGTCTTTACGTAATCTGGCAGCAGTCTGGAATAAACTGTTTCCCCATACCTTTCATCCGCAAGGATAAACAGTGCCTTGTCTTCTGCGCTCCTCAAAGCTCTCCCCATAGCCTGACATGCTCTCTGCATGGCGGGAATCACGTAGGCATAGTACCAGCCCTTCTCTTCACCGTGGACATCCATATAGTAATCAATATAAAGCTGGGTTTTCAGAGTCATTCTGTCGAAGGGTATGCCGATCAGGAGCATCGCCTCAAGCTCTTTACCTGGAAAATCTGCTCCTTCTGCAAACCTCCCGGTCATTGTGGCGACAAGAACTCCACCCATCTTCTTGAATCTATCAAGTATTCTTCGTCCTTCGTCTCCGCTCATTCCCTGTCTCTCCACGAAAAGCTTCTTATTGGTACTTTCTGCTGCTTTAAGGATGAATGGCATGAGTTCACCCTGAATCCTGTAACTTGCCGAGAATATAGCTGAATTTACCTCAACCCTGAAGAATTCTTTTATGAGCTTTCCATACCTTCGTTTCTGTTTTTCTGTCAGCACCTCCCCTCTTGTGCTCACTCCCTTTACCACAATGCACTTGCTCTGTCCGAGCTCAGTTTTGAAGTGTCTTCCTGCGTACCTTTCTATGCCCGCTATTTCTGCAAACGCCTTTATAGGCCTGAGCGTTCCTGAACAGAATACGCATCCTCTGAATTCATTCCATCTGCTCTTAAGTATCTCTCCACACCTCATGTCCCATCTTTCAATCCTGAGATTCTCCCTTTCAATTCTTGCAATGAAAACGACGCCCTTAACGTCCTCAAATTTCATCGATTCCATAAGAAATGTTGCAAGTCTGTAAATGCTTGATCGTGGAGTTTTATTCTCTTCAAGCATCCTCCGCCTCACCTCCTCTCCCAGCTTTTTCATTGACCTGAGGTGTGGAGTGTAAAACTCTCCTGCGTTTATCTTCCTCTCTTTCTCACCTCTTCTCTCCATTGCCCTCATCAATTCCTCCATCTGTAGCTGAATCTTTTTCACCTCTTCTGCTACCTCATTATCCACTTTTTCAGCTTCTCTAACAGCATTTTTTGCTGTGTTGAGAGTAATCTCCTCAGAGAATACGTTTCCGGCATACCTCAGGTTGTGTGCCTCATCGACAACCAAAAAAAAGTTTTTGAACGGCACCACACTCTTTATCACCCATCCGAGTGCCGGATGTACGATGTAGTTGTAGTTCAAAGAGACGAGGTCTGCGTGGAGTAAGAGACCCCTCTGGGAATAATATGGGCATGAACCTGTCTCTTTGCAGATATCCAGTATCTCGGTATAGAGCATTGGCCCCTCGGGTTTGAATTCTAAAGAGTTGTTGTAAGGACACTTCTCACGCCTCTGTCTGCAGAGATATGCAACACTCTCCGAATCCTTCAGTCCAATATCTCTTGCAAGCAGACACATGTCCTTTTTTCCACGAAATGAGAAACCAAAGTAGTTTTTGCCCAGTCTCCTGTTGATCTCCTTGAGTTCTTCTACCGGTCTGTCCGCTTCGTTTCCCGTTCTGACAGCCCACATGACCGGGCCGAGAGGGAGCAGCGCTGAAAGTACAACTGCTGTTTTTCCAAAACCGGTTGGGGCATCAAGACAAACTATGCCCTCTGCATGTTTTTTTATGAATTTCAGGGCATCTAATTGTCCTTTTCTTGGTCTGTACGGAAAGTCTTTCACAAACCACAAACAACCGAAAGATTAAGAAAGCTTTTCAATGTATGGATTAGTGGTTGATGATGGATAAACCGGTGAACTTGATGATGGATAAACTTGGTGAACTGAAGCTCAGGCTTGTGGATTGCTTTGTGCAGAGGGAGGCTGAAATAACGGCTGTGCTCAGCGGACTCCTTGCCAGCGAACCAGTCGTGCTTGTGGGAGAGGTTGGTACTGCGAAGACTGCTCTGATTGAGAAGATGGCTCAGCTTATAGATGCAAGGTACTTCTACTATCTGCTCACCCGCTTCACCGAGCCGGATGAGGTTCTCGGCCCCCTCGATATAAACGCCCTCAGGGAGGGCAGCTATGTAAGGCGGACTGAGGGGAGATTGCCAGAAGCGGAGATAGTATTTCTTGATGAGATTTTCAAAGCCTCGTCTGCAATAAGAAACATACTTCTGGACATAATCCTTAACAGGAGATTCAGAAACAACGGAGGATACGTCAGGCTTCCAATGCTTGCCCTCTATACAGCAAGCAACGATATAAGCACAGACATTGAGGATGCTGCGTTCTACGATAGATTAACAGTAAGATGCTTCGCCAAAAGCGTATCTGAGGATGCCTGGAGCGAGCTTATTGCCCGGGGAATAATGCTTGAGGATATGTCCATGCAGCCAATTCTCAGTGTAGAAGATGTAAAGTCCCTGCAGCAGATGGTTATACAGAGGTTTCATTCAATGACTGAAAGTGAAATTCTCGGAGTCTATCTGGATGCTCTTGCAGCATTAAAGCAGAGAGGCGTTAAAATTTCAGACAGGAGAAAGATTAAGCTTCTCAAAGTAGCCAGTGCAATATCTGTCATCTACAACGAGGATGTCGTTACCAGAGACAGTCTTGCAGAAGCACTGAAGTTCACGGCAGTACACGATGAGGATGACGTCAGGAAAGTTGAACAGGTAATCTTTGAGCTCGGTCTTAGCAGCTTCTACAAGCACATTCAGAAGTTGCAGACAGTGACATCAGAACTGCAAAATGCCATAAAGCTCAGCTCCTCTGGCGGACTGGATGAACTCAGGATGCTGTCTGCTGTGTGCTCCAAGGCGTCTGTCATGGCATCTGAGGTGCCGGAAAATCCGAGACTTATGCCTTACGTGAGGCAGCTCAAGAGTGCTGTTTACAAAGCTGAAAACATTCTGGAAAGAAAAAAAACAGAAATATTTGGATAGATGGTGAGCAACAACCTTGTCAACATAACGAACAAGGATTTTATCTACAACCTGATATTGAGAAGGATAGCGTCCTTTCTGCCACCTGATCTTCAGGAGATATACAATTCTTCCCGTCAGGTTCAGATGATCTCAACAGACTCCTACTTCCTGCACTACTCCCTTTACCCTTTTCTCCGTGGAAAAAACGATGATGAGATTATGGAGGATGTAAGGCTGTTCTGCCGGGAATACATAAACGGGGAAAGATATCAGATGCTCAAAACAATTACGACGCTTGACGATGAGCTGAGCCTTGTTTACAGCATTGCCCTGACAAAGTATATTGTTGGAAGAATAAGGGGAAGGCTCAAACCAGGTGAGCTCTCCAAAATCTCAGGCAGAGGGGGTGAAGCAGTAGCCGGGCTTCTTAAAGGCATCTCCACCCTGCTTGAAGGGGCAGTGGAGGAGGCAGAGAGCGTAGCCAAAAACGCTGAGGAAATCAGAGAACTCATGGGTGGAAAGAATGCGGGCAGGGAAGCTGGAACCTTCCAGAAAATCCTGAACCTTGCGAAGCAGATGATGTTCGTTGAGGATTTAAAGAAAATAGTTGACATGTCCCGGAAGATGATGGAATTTGTGCCAAAGGCAACGAGAATTTCCAAGATGAAGGGGAAGACCGGTGACGAGCTTTCAGGATACATGGTAACGAGGCAGATTGAGAGGGCTCTGCCGAGAGAACTCGCTTTACCCGATGAGCTTTTCATGCGAAGGCTTTCCGACGGCTTCCTTGCAAAGGAGAAACTGAAAGTGAGTGAGGGAGCATATTACGTTCTGATTGACAAGTCTGGTTCAATGGTTGGGGAGAAGACAATATGGGCGAGAAGTGTTGCAATGGCAATCTACAGAATGTCAAAGACAAAGAGACGGAAGTACTTTCTTCGCTTCTTTGATACAAGGGTTTATCCTGATAAACCACTCTCCGAGCCAAGAGAGATAGTGGACGCAATACTGAGAGTCCAGTCCAACGGTGGGACGGATATAACCAACGCCATTTCAACTGCTATAAATGACCTGATTGAAGGGCGCTTTGCAGAGTACACAAACACAATAGTGATAATTACAGATGGCGAGGACGTTGTTGAAGACCTGTCGAAGGAGTTGAAGAAAACAAAGGCAGTACTGATTTCAGTTATGATTCAGGGCAACAACGAGACGCTGAAGAGCATAAGCGATAGCTATATGCATGCAGAGCTGACAGAGCGGGGAGGAGAGAAGCTGATAAAGCTTGTTGAAACCTCTTGATAGAATAAAGCAAAATACAAAGCATAACCTATATATTTACTGGATGGCAGCAAAATCCATGATCATTGACAATTCAAGAAAGCTGGGCTTTGATGACAGGTTCAGATTTTCATGCTATAAAGGGATTGAATGCTTTAACATGTGCTGTAGCGATCTGAATCTGTTTCTGACACCGTACGATATAATCCGGATTAAAAATAATCTGGGATTGCCATCTGGTGAGTTTCTGGAGAAGTATACTGCATGGCATATCGGCCCTGAAACCGGCCTTCCTGTTGTGGTGCTGAAAATGCTCAATGGAAGGTGCCCGTTCGTCAGCGATGAGGGATGCAGGATATATGGAGACAGGCCGGGCGCATGTCGTCTTTACCCCCTCGTGAGAATGAAATCCAGAGAGGAGGAGTACTACTACATTTTAGTAGAGGACTTCTGTGCAGGTTTGAAAAAAGAAAAAGAGTGGACAGTCAGAGATTGGCTGAGAGATCAGGGTGCAGAGAAGTACAATGAAATGAACGACATCTTTATGGAACTTGTTCTGGGTATGTACTCGTCAGGAAGGAGGCTGAATGATGAGGAAATGCAGAGGTTTTACCTTGCCTGTTACGACATTGACACGTTCAGAAGAACCGTCCGGGAGGGAGTTCTGCCGATTGACGTGGATGAAAGGGTTCTGAAAGACGATGAAAAATTGATGATTCTCGGAATACAGTGGTTAAAGCAAAGTCTTCTTTAGCTGAGTATTCTCTTCACTGCTTTCATCCCGAGCTCCAGTATCTCTTTTGCTCTGGTCTCTGTCTTGGCCTCGGCAGTAATTCTTGCTACCGGCTCAGTTCCCGACGGCCTGATGAGCAGCCAGCCGTCGTCGTAGTCAACTCTTGCTCCATCGATGAAGTTTGCTTCCGGAAATTCCTCTTTCAGTCCATTCAGTAATTTCATCTTGTCCCTGCATGGAACTTTTGTCTTGAGCGTGAAATAGCGAGGTACAATCTTTATCAGCTCGGAAAGCGGTTTATTCTCCAGAGCCATGAGTTCAAGAATTTTTGCAGCGCTCATTGCACCATCTCTTGCAAGCAAATGCTCGGGGAATACTAAGCCGCCGTTTCCCTCTCCACCAAAAACCGCTCTGGTTTTTATCATCGTCTCTGCAACAACCGGTGAGCCGACTGCCGTGTAAACCACCTCACCACCTGCAGCTCTCACAGCATCCTCAACGCATCGTGACGAAGAGACAGGGGTAACAACAACTCCCTTTTTCCTCTCCACGTAGTATCTGGCCATGAGAGCAAGCATTACATCCTCGCTGACGAATTGACCCCTCTCATCAACAAATGTTGCTCTGTCCGCATCACCATCGTGAGCAATACCGAGATCAGCATTCATTTCCGCTACAACTTTTTTGAGTTGCTCGACGTTCTCCTCAACGGGTTCGGGATCTCTTGCCGGAAAGTTTCCATCCGGATGAGCGTTTATGCTTATAACAGTACACCCAAGCTCTTTCAGAAGCTGGGGACTTGTAACGCATCCAGCCCCGTTACCGCAATCCACGACAACTCTGAATTCTTTCGACGCAATGGCGTTGATGTCAACTTTCTCCTTAATTCCCTCAATATAGTGCCTTCTGCAGTCTTCCATGTACACCTGACCGACCTCATTCCATGCAGCTATTCTGTACGTTTTGCTTTTGTAAATTCTCTCGCTCTCCTCGTCCATATCTCTCGTGAACTCCCTGCCGTCATCCTGAATGAATTTTATTCCGTTGTATTCCTTTGGATTGTGACTTGCGGTGACAAGTACTCCTCCATCAATTTTTGGATTTGTTTTGACGTAGTACTGCAACGCCGGGGTCGGTACGAGTCCCAGGTCTACAACATCGCTTCCTGTTGAGGTTACACCGGCAATTACAGCAGCTCTAAGCATGTGGCTTGAAAGACGTGCATCCATACCAACAGCGACGTTTTTTCTCAGAGTACCCATAACTCTGCCGAGATTCAGGGCCATCTCAACAGTTAGCTCCTCATTCGCTATGCCTCTCACACCATCTGTACCGAAAAGCTCTCCGGTACCACCAATTCTTGCCATACACTTCAATCGTTCTTAGGATATTTCTCTCTTTTCCCTTCCCAGGGTGTACTCACTGGACGAGTGGAACACGGGAATAGCTTTCGAATTCAACGATTTTCTGCCAGATCCGAATACAATCACAGCTTACGTTCAGATCCGCCAGATTCTGGCTGAGAGAGAACTTCTTTATCGCCTCTGCAACGTATTTGTCGCATTTTCTGCAGTTATGCGGCCCTCTTTCACTTCCCGCAGCAACAGGATCGCATACAATCTCCATCTCCCCACTCCTGACCCTCCTGAGGACTTCGATGGCACTCCAGAGCCAGGGGGGGCGGTACAGCTTTCGACACCACAGTTTTTCCACATAGGTATTTGATGGAATATACATCAGGTTGAGAGATACTATGTCTGTGTAGTCCATAACGTCCATTGAGGAATGAACGGCATCCTCTATCGCCTCTTTCTCTGACAGAAAAGGTGGCTTTAGCAGCAGGTAGGTTTTAACTCTTATTCCGTAGTCTCTGAGCTTCTTTGCAGCTTCGGTGAAGTCTCTGAATGTAAATCCCTTGTTTATGCAGTTCTGCCTTATGAAGTCGTTGCTTGTCTCAAGCCCTATTCCAACTTCCGCTTCGAATGGCATTGATGCAAGCTCATTCATCACTCCGTCTCTTATAAACTCAGGTCTGCTTTCAACTATCAGCTTTTTAACGTCCATCGACTGGAGTAGGGTATAAAGATAACTTCTGAACTCATCTGGGACTTCTCGGCTGTCAAAGAAACTTCCCGATGTGAATATCTTGAGAACGTCGAATTCCTCTCCTTTAACCGCCATCTCTATCTGCTCTCTGAGAGTAAAACGGGTTTTGCTGTTCAATTCTTTACTGAAACCGCACATCAGGCAGCGATTCCAGTAGCAACCCTTGGTCTGGAGGATTACAGTAAGGCATTTCAAAACCTTTCCGTGGAATCTCTCCCTTTCAGTCCACACTCTGAGCTTCTTTACGTTTTTTAGTACCACGTTCCCCACCTTCTCAGGATTCTTAGCTTCTTCCCATAGTAGAGTCCCACGAGCAGGCCGGAGAGGTGAGCAACATGGGCTATGTGGTCGGGAGAGTGAATTAAAAGCAGGTCAATAGCAGCGAACAGCAGTATCATGTGTCTTATGCTCATCGGAATTGGCGGGATGAGCAGCATAACCCTTATCTCAGGGGCGATTATTGCAAGGCATCCCATAACACCGTATATGGCTCCAGAGGCCCCCAGAGCAGGGTAAACCTGGCCAGTAGCATATGTGAAGGCGATATATCCGATGTTTCCTGCAATGCCAGAAAGCAGAAATATCTTCAAATATCTTGATCCACCAACCCTTCTTTCGAGCTCTCCGCCAAAGAACAGGAGAACAAACATGTTAACAAAGTAGTGCCAGAAACCTCCATGAAAGAATATACTCGTTACAAGCTGCCATGCATAAATTGGGTTTGCTTTTATCCAGTCGGGATGTAGTATCATCCACCACTCGAGCTTTGGAAAGAGTATTGAGAGAAACAGCATTATCGTGCAAATTCCGATGATCAGATTGTTGTAGCCGTATGCAGTAAAGCCGGAAGGCTTTGGAATTGAGATACTGAACCTTCTCTGCTTTTTGACCTTAACCGGTACATTCCAGTACTCCTTTATTCCCTCACTCAATCCAGAGCAGTTATGTGCTTCAGGCAGCCTGTGCTCTGAACAGAAGTAGCCACCACAGTACTTACACCTGTATGGCATCCAGACCTCTTTTCCACAGTACTCGCAGCGCCTCACTTACTGGCATTTTTGAAGGCAGGTATTAATTGTTTTCCATAGTTTTATAATCAGAATTCACAACTCCTGTATATGTTTCTGGCCAAGGGACTTGTTGTTGACATCGACGGAACAATAACATACAGAGACCGCAGTATCAACTGCTCTGCAGTTGAAGCGCTGAGAAAGGTGAAGATTCCGGTCATTCTTGCAACCGGCAACATTTCCTGTTTTGCAAGAACAGCTGCAAAGCTCATAGGCGTCTCGGATATCGTCATCTGTGAGAATGGGGGCGTTGTTCGATTCAGCTACGATGGTGAAGATATAGTGCTCGGAGAGATAGGCAAGTGCCTGAAAGCGGCGGAAATTCTGAAAGAGCAGTTTGAAGTGGAATTTCTTGATGTGGAGTATAGGAAATCTGAAGTATGTCTTCGCAGAAATTTCTCTATTGAGGAGGCAAGAAGAGCCCTTGAGCATACGGGACTGGATGTCAGAATTGTTGATTCGGGCTTTGCCTACCATATTATGGATGCTGGGGTCAGCAAGGGAAAAGCACTGGAGTACATAGCCAGTGAGCTTGGAATTTCAACAAAGGATATTGCGGCCATAGGTGACTCGGAGAACGACCTTGACCTGATCAGAGCTGCTGGTCTTGGTATTGCCGTGGGAGACGCTGATAAAAAGCTCAAGATGGAGGCAGACGTTGTTGTATCAAAAAAAGACGGTGATGGTGTTGTTGAGGCTCTCGAGCTTCTGGGCTTGATTAACCCTTTCTGAGACTCTTTTCAGCACGTGAACACTAACTTGAGATTAAAAGCTGGGACATGCTGGGAGTGTTACATTGGAGGCATTCAGAATGGGTGAATACGCAATACAGACGCAGACGCAACCTGAATTGGAAAATATGGCTGTGCATATGAGTTAGGCTACACTTCGCTTAAGGAGGAATAAAAAGATGTCAAGCAAGTTAGTAGAGATATTTGAGGATGCAGGACTTGTAAACAGGATTAAAAATAAACTACCGTATTTATTTCAGCCTGCAGAGTTAGAAACCTCAAGAGCAGGAAAAATAGGGATGGAAGCAGGCTTTGCGTGAAAGAATAATTATCGCTTTGCTTATCTATAAATTCGGAGAGTCAAATGTTGAAACTAATATAATTGGGAAGGCACAGGAGGGTTTTATTACATCGTTAGAGGCTCAAAAGAAAATCTTTGATAGATTAGCAGAAATGGATATATTAAACTCCCCAAGCCAGGCACAAACCCGAGAGGTGTGGAAATAACTAAGGAAGCATTAACCAGTTTAGTTGAAGACGATTTATCCAGAGGTATTGAAATAAATTGGCGGAAAACAGAAATTGATTATAATCCTTATAAAAATGGGTAGATTATTGGAGGGAGGATTAAAATGAAAAACCGGAGAAAAAGAGTCCTTAGTGACAGAGACCCGAAAAACTTAAATAGTTTATGAATATATATTCGTAAAGTGAGACATGGAAAATGGAGAATGGCTGAGTATGGAAGAGGCAGAATGCGGAGAATACATGCTGGCTGGAGAAGAAAAAGGTCGAGATACCTCTGCACTACAGGCACAACAGTGTTGAAGTCAGCTCTCACAGGCATACTGCGTTCATTAAAATCGCATGAAAATCGGAAGGTTGAGGAGATACTGGCGTTACTTCCTCAGCGTAACTGCGGGAGATGCGGTTATGAGTCATGTTACGACCTCGCAGTAGCAATTGCTGAAGGGAGGGAGAGACCAGATGCATGCAGAGTTGCTGGTAAGAGAATTGCGGGAGATATTGAAAAAATATTGAGGAGGTGAGATTAGATGCGTTATCCGGGTTTTGGGCCATGGAGTCATCTTCCTCCCTGGGAACGACCGGGCTGGAAGTCTGGAAGAGGTAGAGGCTGGTGCTGGTGGTATTACAGCACGTCCGGTGCTGGCAGGGAGGATGAGATAAAATTGCTCGAGGAGGAAGCTTCGTATCTCGAAGAGAGACTTGAAGAGATACGGAGAAGGCTGAAAGAACTGAAACAAGACTAACCATCTATTTTAATTATGAGATTATAATTATGAGATTATTCTCTGAGCACTCTCATAACGTCGTGCTTTGTGATAATACCGATTATCCGTCCATTCTCGGCAACAAGGAGGGCCTGATTTGTCAGAAGCATTCTTGAGATGGACTCTATCCTCTCATCCGGAGATATCAGTGGGAATGGAGACTCCATACACTTCCTGACTTTCATATTAGCATCCATTCCCCTTTCAAGCAGTACTCTCACAATCGAGCTTTCAGTTACGCTGCCCAGCACCCTTTCATTCTCGATTACTGGCATCTGGGATATCCCGTGTTTCATCATAAGCTCTATCGCATGATTGAGCGGTGTATCTGGAGTTACGGACATTACAGGAGAGTACATTATACTTCTGGCGTTGACAGTCTTTCCCTCCATCTCTTCAAGAGCTTCAAATATCCTTCTAACTAAGGAGAGCTTGGGATCAATATTTCCGGATTCTATTCTTGCAATAAGCGGCTGGCTGACACCTACAAGTTCTGCAAGCTTTTTCTGGGTCAATCCGAGGTTCTTTCTTCTCCTTTTCATCTCCTCTATTTCAAATAACATTTACTGTTATTCTTGCTGTAAAGTATATAGCACTTACGTATATCTGAAGGTCTATTATCGGATTATAGTCTTTTCAATCTCGCCGCTCACCTGCTACAGTTTGATGAGTATTGATAAGGTTATTTTGTATACACTTAATATTATATTTTAACATATTTTTATCACTCCTGCACAATAAGTTTTTTAACTGCTTTCAGCATGCAGGTTAAATGCTGCCCGAGCTGATTGCAGGAATTTTTACAGTATTCATAGCTGCTTTGCTCTTTGTAAATGCAATAGAATATCTGGGCTGCAGATTCAGGCTTGGCAGTTCTTTTGTTGGGGCAATTCTCTCCCCTCTTCACGTCCCTTCCAGAACTCACAGTTTTTTTAGTTGCCATACTTTCTGGACTTGACAGCGGTGAGGAGATAGGAATAGGAACCATACTTGGCCAGCCATTCATGGCATCAAGCCTGTCATATGGTCTTGTTGGATTTTCAGCTTTTTTCGGGCATGTTCTCGGAAAAAGAAAGAGTTATCTTGAGGTGGACAGGTCTCTTATTCTTCCTTATATTCTTATTACTGTCTTTTTTCCTCTGCCAGCCCTTCCAGCCGTTATTGGATTCAGGCACGTCTTTGGATTTGTGTTTCTTGCCATATTTGCGTTGTATATATGGACGATGTATGAGAGGAGACAGGCAGATATGATAGGCCATGCAGAGCTACCGTACTTCTGCAGAGTTCTTTCTCGCTCTCACAGAGTAATGGCGTCTGTCCAGCTGGCGTTTTCTGTCGCCCTTCTGTACTATGGGTCTGAGGGGCTTGTATCTGCCGTGGATTTAGTGGCAAGAGAGCTGGGGTTGAGCCCTTTTGGTGTTGCGCTGATCGTTATTCCTGCTGCAACAGCAATTCCAGAAACAGCAAGTGCTCTTATCTGGGGCTACAGGGGACGGGATACACTCAGTCTGGGCTCTCTCGTTGGGGAGAAGGTTCTGTACTCTACTTTCTATCCGGGGCTTGCGATGCTTGTTACTTCATGAGGCTTGACATTCATGCGTATATGAGTATCTCTACAACAGTGTTCATCTCCTTTATTCTGCTCTACTTCATATCAAAGGAGAGGATACCCTGGTACTGTCTCTGTACGGGCTCTCTCTTTTTTATATTTTATACTGTTCTAATTTTTGTCTACTATATTTGATTATATTGATCATAATAGAATATATCTTAGCGTATATCTCTCCGTAGTTCATCGGATGCCTGATGAGATTGCACGATGAGAAATTCACCGCAATTTTTATTTAGAATTTTAAAGTGTAGGCTTTGATTTAACAATGGATGGTGGAAAAGCAGGTAAGAATGAGCTGAGATTTCTGAACAAGCTGTTCGGGTTAGCGATGATTGTAACCCCCGGAATCGCAGCATGTCTGATAAGCCAGTTATATCCCGGAATGGATGCTCTATTTCTTGCCCTGATATTTGGGGTAACGCTGGGAAGCTTTTTGAACAGGAAGATTGTAAGGGATATGGCGGAAAAATCCCTTGCTATAACACTCCCGCTCGGAATAGTTCTATACGGTGCAAAAATCAAAATCCCCCTCCCTGCTGACTTCCCCACGTGGGTTATACTTCTGACGATTTTTTCAGCCCTGCTTCTTGGTACTGCTGTTCTTATATTTGCGAAAATCTTCAGAGTGAGCAAAAAGCTCTCTGTACTTCTGGCATGTGGCACTGCATTATGTGGAGTGTCCGCCATAACTATAGTCTCATCAATGGTTAGACCGAAGAAAGAGGAGTTTTCTGCAGCCATTATTGTGATAACTGTTGTCGGGCTGACGGGAGCCATACTCTATCCTTTTCTTGGATGCCATCTGGGGATGTCGCCGGAGAAATATGCAATTCTCTGTGGAGCCACACTCCATCAAACAGGCTTGGTGGAAATAGCCTCGATACCGTTTGGAAATGATATCCTGCAGAACAGTCTGGCAGTGAAGGGCATACGCATTGCGCTGATTTCAATTGCCTCTCTTCTGATCTCCTTTGCCTATTCTGAGAACAGGTTTTACGTTCCATGGTATATTGTTGCATTTCTTATCGTAGCATTCCTTTCCAGCTTCATACTGAGCCCGGAAATCGTGAATTTTGTAAAGCCATTCTCTACACTGGCTTTCTCAATTACGCTCGCCTCCATCGGCCTCTCGGTCAACATCAGGGACATCCAGAAAGTCCATCTCAGCCCTCTGATAGCTGCCTATGGTGGATGGTTTGTCTCGCTGGTCTTGTTCATACTGATTATGGAGTGGAAACCATGAGAGTGCCTATCTTCCCCAAAATAGTTATAATTTCCCTGTTTTTTTCAGTACTCTCTCTCATCTTCCACACGGTTACCTCAAATGCAGAACCCGGAATGGTTTTTGTATATCATATCTACATGTTTATGATTATTCTTGGTATCTCTTTCTTTGTTGCCGGAAGTATAACAGAGCCCCTGGAGAGACTCAAAAAAGGATTTGAGAGCGTCATGGGAGGTGAAAGTGCCCGTATAGATGTGGAAACTGGAGACGAGCTTGAAGATCTCGCAAATTCCTTTAACTACATGGTTGAGGTTCTTACAAGCCAGAAGAATATGCTGAAGAGAAGCGAAGAGAAGTACAAGATGCTGGTAGAGGATATAAATGACTGGGTTTTTGAGCTGGATAACAACTTCGTTTATACTTACTCAAGTCCCAAAGTCCGGGACATAATCGGATACGAGCCTGAGGAGGTAGTGGGTAGAAGGATATTTGATTTTATGCCTGATGAAGAAAAAGCAAGGGCAGCAGAAGAGCTTGAGGGCATAAAAAGGGGTAAAATTCCGTTCTGTAA
This sequence comes from Archaeoglobales archaeon, assembly GCA_029984855.1. Taxonomy (GTDB): domain Archaea; phylum Halobacteriota; class Archaeoglobi; order Archaeoglobales; family Archaeoglobaceae; genus Archaeoglobus_C. The sequence goes on from JARQZL010000016.1 coordinate 34,907, forward strand.
TGTGGAAAATGTATTTATGCGAAAAGATGGCAGCAGGATTACGCTTGAAATCTGTGGCAGGCCTTTCTTTGATGAAGATGAAAATCTGAGAGGCTATAGAGCAGTTGGAAGAGACATAACATCGAGAAAGCGTGCTGAGGAGAAAATAGCATATTTGGCAAGCATCACAGAACACACTGTTGATGCCATAATCTCCCTTGATCCGGACAGTCGGATAGTATCGTGGAACAAGGGAGCAGAGATGATGTTTGGATACACAGAACAAGAGGTTATCGGTAAACCTCTGGTAACACTCATGCCGAAGGAGAACTGGGATGCGTGCAGAGAGAACTTCAAAAGAGCAGTTCTTGAGGGCTATGCAAGAGACATCGAGACGGTGAGAATAACGAAAGACGGTAGAAGGGTTCTTGTGGATCAAACCCTGACGACGATTTACGATACAGATGGGGAGCACATAGGGTTTGTTGCGATAATGAGAGACGTCAGCAAGCGTAAAGACGCTGAAGAAAAATTGAAAAAAGCTTACAGGCAGCTTGAGGAAAAAACACAGGAATTGCTGAAGTCTCAAAAGCAACTCAGGCACCTTGCAAATATCGTCGAAAACTCAAACGATGCTATATACTCTGTGGATCTTGAAGGCATTATTACAAGCTGGAATAAAACTGCAGAGAAGCTATTCGGCTGGACAAGGGAGGAGGCATTGGGTATGTCTGCAGACATTCTTCTGCCGGATGAAATTAAAAACGAAATTCCATTTTTGATTCAGAAAGTAAAAAAAGGAGTCAGGTTCATTTCGTATGAAACAAGAAGATTAACAAAAGATGGCGGGATAATTGATGTTGATGTGACTGTATCTCCGATAATGGATGAAGATGGCAAACCTGCAGGTTTCTCGGTAATTGCAAGGGACATAACTTCAAAGGTCAGAACAGAGGAGAAAATACTGAAGAGAATTTTGAAATACGATATTGATAAGGGAAAGGTTTACTTGGTCGAGAAGCTTGACCTGGCCGTGGATGTCTTCAATGATCTGGTAAAGTGCGGTTATGTGGGAACTGTTATCACAAGGAAGTTTCCGGACGAAATCAACGTGCAATCAGAGCATCTCTGGCTTTGTGAAAAGAAAAGCAAGAACACTCTTTTACCGAGTATTCTGCAGGTTGAAACAGCTGTTATGAACCTGCCCAACTGGAACAACGTAGTTCTCCTTGAACTGGATTATCTCATTCTAAAGAATGGATTCGAGAGCACTTTTGAATTCATCCAGAGATTGAAAGATGCATTCTATCTTTTGAAGAAGGGAGTTGTCCTCCTCTTAGCTGATCCAGAGGTTATGGATGAAAAAGAGTTGAAGCTTTTGAGAAAGGAGTGCAGCAGGATCAGACCAAAACCAAGACACCATGATCTGCCGCCCAGATGCTATGAACTTCTGAGATATGTTTATATGGAGAACAGGATGGGCAGGAAAATATCGTTTAAAGAGATTATGGGCCACTTTAGTATTGCAAGAAATACTGCAAAGAAGTACGTCAGATATCTTGAAGGCAGGGGTTTGATGAAGGTTATAAAGGATGGACGTCTCAAGCTGGTAGAGGTAACCGAGAAAGGTAAAGAGCTGTTCTATACGCCAGATAGCTCACTCAGGTCTGACTGACACTTTTTGATACAATTCCTGACAATATCGATAAGTGTTCTGTCATCGACACAGGAGTTTCTGTAAGCAGTCTGTAGAGAGGTGATAGAGTGTCAGATAGCGAGCAGGTGGAGGTTGTAAGAGGCGTAAGGTCTCTATGGAAGACAGAGGACTGGTGGGCCGTGTGGATGGCTTTCTTTGTGATAATTCTGGCAGCAGTGCTGTACTACAACGGCATGACACTGAAACCACTTGCAGTGTATCCACCGAAGTGGAGCTTCACTCCTGCAGGATGGGCAAAGCTCGGAGAGCACTTTGCAATGCATGGGACATGGTACCTTGCAAATTTTGTGTTCTGGCTGGTTATGTTCACAGTGAGCAGCGGAATCCTTGGATTCAAGGCTAGCGAATTTGTTCCATCGTTTATATTTGTATATGTATTCTCAGTGCTTATAGCGATATTCTCGGCAAACGAAACTGCACACCACTACAACTTAGAGGCACCACTGTTTGCGCTAATAGTCGGGCTTGTAATAAGCAACATAGTAAGACTGCCGAAATGGATGGATGCCGGTTTCAGAGTAGAATACTATATCAAGACGGGTATAGTCCTGCTTGGAGCAACGCTACCGTTTATGCTAATAGTATATGCTGGCCCAGTAGCTTTCTTTCAGGCTACAGTAATAGCGGTATCAACGTTTCTGACCATATACTTCGTTGGAAGCAGAGTGCTGAACATGGACAGGCGTTTTGCCTCTGTTCTGGGAGCAGGAGGAGCAGTTTGTGGAGTTTCAGCAGCAATAGCAATGGCTGCAGCAGTAAGAGCGAAGAAAGAGCATGCAGCAATGGGCATAACATGTGTTATTGTCTGGGCAATAGTAATGATATTTGCAATACCTCTGATAAGCAGAGCCCTCGTTCTCCACCCGGGCGTTGCTGGAGCTTGGGTAGGAACATCTGAGTTCGCTGACGCTGCAGGATTTGCAGCAGCCTCTGCATATGGCAGTATTTTTGCGCATATACCACCAGATACCATGGTATTTGGAATGCACCAGACTGTAGGGCAGGCAATAGCGCAGGCGAAAGCTCTGGGAGTGGATGTCGATGACATTGCAGTCCGTACGTTTACGCTGATGAAGGTCATAGGCAGGGACATCTGGATCGGTCTCTGGGCATTCGTCATGGCCATTGTGGCAACGACGAAATGGGAAGTCGAAGAAACTGGGAAAAAGCCTTCAGCAAAGGAAATCTGGTGGAGATTTCCCAAGTTCGTTCTCGGATTTTTCGCAGCTTCGGTTTTTATAACGGCATGCACAGCAGGGGTACCTCTTACGGAGTACGTGAGCCACATGAAACCTCTGATGGTGGGCCCGATAAAAACAATGAGGACATGGACATTTATATTCACGTTCTTAAGCATTGGCCTGACTACGAGGTTCAGAGAGCTTGCTGCCACAGGTAAGAAGCCGTGGATAGCCTTCTCATCAGGAGCAATAGTGAACGTCATACTCGGTGCACTGATGTCAATATTCGTACTCGGCGCATACTGGGCAACCACTGGCTGGGGAGGTTAATCAAAGCTGAAACTAATCTTTGTTATTTTTTATTTTTTAAGTGGTTGCATGAAGGAGTACTGGGCTTTCAGAATTGGAAAAGAAGCTGGAGAAGTAAATGCGTCTTTTGATGAGGACTATCTTGTTGTAAGCTCGGGCAGTGAGCTGTACTGTCTGGATGTGAATGGGCTTCTGTGGAAACGGAGGATGACAACGACATTCTACAGAGATCCGTTCTCCGATGTGCGGATAACGGCACTGGATACGGAGAATTCGATAATCGCAGCAGGTACAAATTTTATGGATGGAAAGATGTATCTGCTCACAAAAACCGGTAGATTACTCTGGGAGCACCAGTTTGCCACAATTGCAAGCTTGGGGTGGAGACCTGAAGACGTTACGGCCATAGGCTTGGGTGATAACTGTGTGGCTGCTGGAACCGAGTTCATCGGCGAATATGTCTACATCTACACGCTCGAGAGAAAAAGGCTCTTTCAGAAGAGAGTGGAGGGTACAGTGAGAGGTATAGCCATTAACGGGAAAATCGTGGTTGGAACTGACAGGAGGCTCTACGTATACAACCGGAACGGGAAGGAGGAGCTCAGCATTCCTGCGCAGAGCATGCACGTGAAAATTTTGAACAACAAGATAGTGGCTGCAAAAAGTGACGGGCTTGTGATATACGGCAGGGACAGAGTATTGGAAAAATCCATTAAAGAACCTATCTTTTCATCTGTCGGGGACAACATCGCTTTTGCCTGTGGAAACGAGGTCTGCCTGATGACTGATGAGGGAGGGGAAATCTGGAGCAGAAGCCTGGACAGTGTTGTTAAACTATTATACTGCTCAGATGACAAAATTTATGCCGTTGTGGATGATGGGGTTATAGTCCTGTCAGGAGATGGAAGACTCATCGAGAGAGTTGAATTTGACGGTAACCCGGTGAGTATGGGTAGAATAGGCATTCTTGTGCATGAATGTAACGTGCTCAGACTGTATCCGCTGCCCGGCTGAAATTGGCTGAGTTAATCAGGAATAAAGTTTAAAAATGCATCTTGCAAGCTAATATAGCAGCCGGGGTTGCAGAGCCAGGCTACTGCGGGAGACTCGAGATCTCCTGCTCGCTGAGCGCGTGGGTTCAAATCCCACCCCCGGCGTTTTTATAAAGGTTAAGAGGCACACTCTGTAAGTTTCACTCCAGCAGCAGCGCAAGCTCTATTCGCTCAATTTAAAATGCGGGATGAAGCCATATCTTTTATAGATTTTTTGTGCTTTTCTGGATCTTATAAACTTCAGAAACCTCTCGGCATTTAACGGATTCGGTGCATCTCTCAGCCTCGCAATATAGTAGTTTACTTTATCCCTCTGATCAAGTTTTTCTCCAGGTTCAACAACTTCAATCTTAAGCCCCTGTGTTTTGGCGTAAATGGCCTCAGTAGCCCACACAGGGCCAACGTCAACTTCATGTCTTAGAATTCTCATTGGAGTCTCTCTGTGGTGAACAAGCGTTAGCATTGTTGTATCATTCTGTCTTTTATCTTCCATAATCTTCTTTACGAGCTCATCTCCGCCTGCTTCACGGTACATATTCAGCACGTATTCTGCAATGTGCTCATTCTCCGGGTCTGGCTGCGATATCCTTACGTCATCTCTCCCGAGGTCAAGAACGGATTTAATGCCTGCCGGGTTTCCTTCTGGAACGATCAAAACTATACGGTTGTGCAGGTAAATGAAGTAGTCGTCAATGAGCCCCCTCTCCTTTAATGCATTCATTGCATCCTCGCTAACCGATGAGTAGACATCGGGTCTGCCAGTCAAGACCTTACTTCTGAAAATAGCACCGCCATCCATAATCTGTTTCAGCAAAAGACCGGGGGGCAAAGTCTCATAAAATATTCGCTTCACACCATATTCATCCTGAAAGGCTTTGATGAGTTCGTCCATGGCCATAAACTGGTTTCCGGCCATAAATAAAATGAGCTCTGCATCATCCATGCATTCAAGGTTGTGAATATCTTCTCCTCTCTGTGATGGGATTGTGAGCATAGCAATATCTGAACAATAAACAGCTTAAAACTTTAACTGAATTTCGGGATTTGAAGAAGGTCAACCAACATTATTTCTTTTCTCCATTATTGCTTTATAAAAAGTACAATCGTGATTGCTGCACCTCGTGCAAACACCCTCTGCAAGCACTATGAGTTCACACATGCCCCGCAGCCTGAAGAAGAGAATATGAACTTTCCGGTTTTATGCATTTATGTGCTTATGCCTATGTGCTCGTGTGCGCCTCAAGGTGAACGTAGGAAGACTACTTAAGGTATTTATCAGCCCTTTCAAGAGCCCTTGCGACAAGTAGTGATGTATTCTGAAGATCACCCATGTCTATAACCTCCACCGGTGTGTGTATGTACCTTGCAGGCACGCTCACGACTCCTGTTGGTATTCCTGCTTTTGTCAGATGGATGGCTGTAGCGTCTGTTGTTCCGCCCTCAGCAACTTCAAGCTGGTATGGAATTCCGTTCTTTTCTGCAGTATCTTTCAGCCATTTAAGCACTTTTTTGCTTGCAATTAGCCCCCTCCCCGCCGCATCCGCAACAGTTATTGCCGGCCCCTTTCCCAGCCTTATGTCAATATGTGCTGACTCGCTACCAGGAAAATCTGTTGCAACACAGACATCGAGGGCTATTGCAGCATCTGGCTCAATTGCAAACGCAGAAGTCCTGGCACCCTTGAGCCCCACCTCTTCCTGAACTGTTCCAACCGCATAAATCGTTGCGTCACTCTTCGTCTCCTTCATTGCAGAAATCATCGCTGCAATACCTGCTCTGTTATCGAAGGCCTTGCCAGTGACCTTTTGGCCAAGTCTGACGAGCTGTCTGTCACTGGTTACTGGTGTCCCAACATCAATACCCATTTCAATAGCTTCATCCCTGCTTGAAGCTCCAATATCAACAAACATCTCTTTGATTTTGATTATCTTCTTTCTTTCGTCATCTTCCATTATGTGGGGTGGTTTACATCCAAAAACCCCGTAAATCTTACCCTTGCTCCCATGCAAAATTACACGCTGGTTAAGAACTGTCTGGTGGAACCATCCACCCACGGGTGTTACACGTATAAAGCCCTTTTCGTCTATATGCTTCACCATAAATCCAATTTCATCCATATGGGCTGCAATCATCAGCTTCTTCTCATTTCCATTTCTTATGGCTATCAAGTTACCGAGATTGTCTACCCTTATCTCATCTGAAACAACTTCAAGCTCCGCCTTAATCAGTTCTCTCACTTCATCTTCGTATCCACTCAGGCCGTGGGCATTACTGAGCTTCTTCAGCAATTCAAACATGTTATCACTCGAGAACTGCATGCCTCTTCTCGAGGTCTTTTTCTGTAAGGCTCTTTATGTCCATGAGTTCTGCAACAAGACCATCAAGAAATATCAGTGCAGTAAGTTCAAAAAGAGTTCCAAGTGGGGCTATGTTTGAAATGCTCTCATCCCTCTGATTTTTGTTTTTACCCTTCAGTACTACAACAACGTCGCTCATTTTGGCCAGTGTGGAGTCTGTGTTCTGAGTGATTGTTACAAGCTTTGAGTGTATAAGCTCCTTGGCCTTTCTGCTGATGTTAACAACTGAAGTTGTTTCTCCAGAACCGGATATCGTAATCAGAACATCATTTCTGGCTATTTTTGGAGTTACAGTTTCGCCAACAACGAAAACACTGTAGCCAAGGTGCATTAAACGCATGGCAAATGCCTTGGCAACGAAACCACTTCTTCCGGCACCCATCACGAAGATGTTATCGGCATCCTCTATTGCATATATAAGATCGCCAATTTGAGCAGGGCTTGCCTCTCTCTTTAAAACGCCTATATGCTTCTCGAGAGTGTCCAGAAACGCAAACAGCTTTTCACCTACCAGTTTGCCCTTTATTGCCATATCTCAGCCTTCTCCTCTGCTTGAATTTAAGCTTTTCTCATTTGATGTTGCGAGAAGTCTAAATACTCCAAGTCTGTATGTCCTCCATGGAAAGAAGGACTGGTGTTATTGCAGCTCTCGATATGAATGGTATCGGCATAGCAGGTGGTATAGAGGAGTACGTTGATGCATTCAAGGTAAACTATCCTGTGGTTCTTGCACAGGGCACCTCTGTCATCAGAGAGCTTTCACTGTACAGACCCGTTATTGCGGACTTCAAGATTGCAGACGTTCCCCATATTGCTACCAGAATTGCTGAAATTGCCTTTGAAAATAAAGCAAGTTCTGTAATAGCTCACGGCTTTACGGGCAGCGATTCTGTAAAAGCAGTTCTCGATGTTGCAAAACGCTACGATGGAGAGGTTTACGTTGTTGCTGAGTTAAGCAGTGCCGGGGGAAAGGAGTTTATGACGGGCATTTCAGAAAAAATTGTGAAAATGGCGAAAAAGCTCGGGTGCCATGGTATTATAGCTCCGGCAACGAGACCTGAGAGAATAAAAAGACTCAGAGAGATTGCGGGTGAGATGCAGATTCTTTCGCCTGGCGTTGGAAAGCAGGGTGGAGATGCTGTAGAGGCTATAAATGCGGGGGCAGATTTTGTGATAGTTGGGAGAAGCATATATGAGGGAAACGCAGTTGAAAATGCAAAAAAGCTTGCAGAGCGACTTTTAGGGGTGCTGAGGTGATGGCAGGATGATAGAGTTTACGAAGATGCATGGCAACGGAAACGACTTCGTTGTTTTTGATGAGTTTCGTAGAATGCTTGTTCCTGAGGAAGAGAAGCCTGCTTTTGTAAAGGCGGTATGTAACCGTCGCTTTGGAGTTGGAGGAGATGGGGCGATATTTGTTCAGCCTTCAGAAGTTGCGGATGCAAGGTTTCGCTACTTTAACAGCGATGGAAGTGAGGCCATGTGCGGAAATGGAATTCGATGTTTTGCACGTCTTGTTGTTGAGGAGGGGTATACAGCAAAAAAATTCAGGGTGGAAACGCTTGCGGGTGTAAAGGAGGTTTGGGTCAGCATAGAAGACGGAGATTACTGGGTAAAGGTGGACATGGGAAAGCCACTTTTTGAGCCAGAAAAAATTCCTGTTACCGGAGGGAAATTTAACGGCGTGTGGCACGATACATTCGACGTTCTTGGGGGAGAGTGTGAGGTTTATGCCGTCAATACTGGAGTTCCTCATGCAGTTGTCTTTGTTGATTCCCTCGACGTTGATATGCATGAAGCGAGGAAGATAAGGTACAGCAAAAAGTTTCCAGAAGGAGTGAATGTCAATTTTTCAAGAATTCTCTCTGAAGAAGAGGTTGAAGTGAGGACGTACGAGAGGGGAGTTGAAGGTGAAACTCTCAGTTGTGGAACGGGCAGCGTTGCTGTTGTTGCTGTGGCAAGCAGGCTTGGCCTGATGAATTCGAAAGCTGAAGTTAGAACCAAGGGAGGCATTCTGAGGATAGAGATAAACGATTCATCATTCATGACAGGTAAAGCCGTAAGAGTTTTTGATGGCGTTCTGAAGGAGATATGAAGTTCCGTTTTCCTAACCGTCTTGTTCTTTCTGCAATGGCAGGAATAAACAATGCCAAGTTTTGTATGCAGCATCCCGTGGGCATGGCAATTCTTGGAGGTTTCAGCGCTGACCGGGCTTCGATGAATGCAGCAAGAAAAGTCATTAAAAGAGGAAGAAAAGAGTTTATTTTTGAGAACCCTCTTGAAGGAATTGCGAAAGAAGTCAAATTGTTTGTCAAATCTTCCAGCGGGAAGTTTGCAATTAATGTGAGATCCGCAACGGTTGACGGTTATGTTGGAGCAGCGGACATATCAAGACGTTACGGAGGGATTATCGAGATTAATGCTCACTGCAGGCAGCCAGAGTTCGTTGAGGCTGGATGCGGGCAGTGGCTTATGAAACACCCTGAACTTCTGGAGGAGATAATCAGGGAGGTTTCAGAAATCGCTCCGGTCAGCGTCAAGATCAGGAACGGTAAAAACTGTGTTAACGTAGCAAAAAGGGCATTTAAAGCTGGAGCATCCCTTGTGCATATTGATGCGATGGTTCCCGGCAATTTATGCGATTTTGAAGTTGTAAAAAAGATTTCCCGGTTAGGGATGACGGTAGGTAACAACTCTGTAAGCACCATTGAGATGGCGGAAAAAATGGCCGAAGTTGCACACCTCGTTTCAGCTGCAAGAGCAGTACTGAAAGATCCCCTCTTCTTCCACAAACTCCTCTCATCTCCTATACTTGCTGAACCGCTTACTCTCGATCTCTGATGGCTGGAACTAACTACCAAATCTTGTAATCAGATACAGGACAAAAACCCCGGCAACCATTATGACGACGATGTTGCTTATTTAAAAAATTAGGAAGCAAGAGAAGTGAGAATATCAGTCGCTCTCAATCCAGAAACGTTCAGTATGCTCAGAGAACTGTCTAACAGAAAAAGACAGACGATATCGCATGTTGTAAGAACAGCAATCAGAACGCAGTTCGAATCAGAAGTACGGGAGAGACATCCTGAAGCAGAGATATATGCTGACTTTCTTTCAAGCAGAGAGCACGTTATTGTAGGTGTTGAACTCTGAGATGCAATGCTCGAAGAGCTGAACAAAACAGCCTCAAGTGACTTCTGGGAAATCGCAGAGATGGAGGGATACAGACGTGGAATATACTATAAAAGTGTGGGGCTGGAAAGCTTGGGAGATATACTGAAGCACATCCAGCATATAAACTGGTTCAAGCTGAAGGTCAACAAGAACTGCTATACTCTTACACTTGCAACTTCAAGTACGAGAAAGCTCATTATAAAGTTTCTTTCCGGTATATTTAGGGCTCTGAACATCAATCCGGAAATTAACGAGTTTCAGCGGAGCCTGCTGATTGTTGAGAGATATTGAGAGTAATGCATATGGAACTATAATATCACACCTTCCAAACAGTAAACCTTTTCTTTTTCCTGGTCAAGTGTGGACATGGAGCTTATAATTATCAGTGTAGGTAACGAGCTTTTGAGAGGCGACACCCAGAATACAAATGCGGCATACATGGCAAAAAGGTTAACTCAATGCGGGCACAGGGTCAGAAGGATAGTTGTTGTACCTGATGATGTGGATGAAATAGCCACGGAGGTAACGAGGGCAAGAGAGATGGCAGATTTTACGCTTCTAACCGGTGGACTGGGTGTCACTCACGATGACGTTACTGCTGAAGGTGTGGCATTGTCGCTCTCAAGAAAGCTGGAGATTAATGCAAAGGCAGTTGAGACGATGAAAGGTAGAGTTTCAAATGAGGATGCAATAAGAAAGATGGCTACACTTCCAGAAGGCAGTGAGGTCATAAAAAATGATGTTGGAGCCGCTCCTGGTTTTGTTGTTGAAAATGTGGCGGTTATGCCGGGAGTGCCGAGAGAGATGGAGAACATATTTGAGAAACTCATCCACAGATTTGGTGTCAGCGATTACTTTGAGGAGACTGTTAGAGTTGAAGGTTTTGAAGATAGAATAGCAGACAAGCTTGAGGTTGTTGTATCCGAGTTCCCTGACGTTGAAATTGGCTCCTATCCCAAGCCAGGATATATTGTTATCAAGTTCACAGGTAAGGACAAGAAGAGGGTTATTTCAGCAAAGCGAAGGTTTATTGAACTTGCAGGGCTCGGATCATGAGGCCGCATGTTTTTATAAATATTGCAGCAAGTATAGATGGCAGGATAAGCGATGAAAGGAGGAAACAGATAAGAATCTCGTGCGAAGAGGATATGCTTAGGGTTGATAAGCTCAGAGCAGAGAGCGATGCGATTATGGTTGGCATTGGTACAGTTCTTGCTGATAATCCGAAGCTGACAGTAAGAAACACAGCTCTGAAAGAAGAAAGAACCAGAACAGGCAAAGCTCCAAATCCCATCCGTGTTGTGGTTGATAGCAGAGCAAGAACACCACCGAATGCGAATGTCCTCAGTAAAGAAGCGAAAACTCTTATAGCAGTGTCCGAATCTGCGGATAAAGTAAAACTCGCCTCTCTCAAAAATAGAGCAGAGGTATTCATTGCCGGAAAAAACAGGGTCGACCTCAGAACTCTTCTGGAGCATCTTTACTCACTCGGTGTGAGGAGGCTGATGGTTGAGGGCGGAGCGAGGCTGAATTACGGGCTTATATCTGAAGGGCTTGTGGACGAGATAATGATATACTATGGTGGTATTATCATCGCAGATGGGCCTGCCATCGTTGATGGCCCCTCTTTCAAACCACCGGTTCCTGTTGAACTTTCGGAAGTCAAACAGCTTGGTAAGGGTGTTTTGGCCATCTGGAAATGTACAAATAAATTGTAACCCGTTGGCAGGAAAAACAGTTTGTCGATCTGTATTGAAAAATAATTGAACATCAGTGGATTAAAAAAAGAAAAAGTTAATAACTATCGAGTTGACCGGCAACCATGAGTCCAGTATATGTTGTAGGACATAAAAACCCGGACACGGATTCGATCTGTTCTGCAATTGCCTATGCATACTTGAGAAATGAGCAGGTCAAGAAGGGACAGATAAAGGGGGTAACTGAAGAGGCAGTTCCGGCAAGGCAGGGCGATTTAAACCCGGAAACAGAGTTTGTTCTGAAAAAATTTGGATTTGAGGCTCCTGAACTGTTGACCGATGGAACCGGGAAGAAAGTTGTTCTGGTTGACCACAGTGAAATAGGGCAAACCTTAGACAACATTGACAAAGCTGAAATCCTGGCAATTATAGACCACCACAAGATAGGAGATATAACGACACCCAATCCGATAGTATACATAAACATGCCCACAGGCTGCACGGCATCTATACTAAAAACGATCTTTGAATACTGCCAGACAGAAATACCGCCGAATATTGCAGGAATTTTGCTTGCAGCAATTCTGAGTGATACAGTTGCATTCAAGTCCGTAACCACAACGGAAAAAGACAAGAAAGCTGCAGAAGAGCTTGCAAAGATTGCCGGCATCAGAGATATGATGGAACTTGCGATGGAGATGTTCAAGGCCAAGTCAGATGTTTCAGGCAGAAGTCCGAGAGATTTGCTCTACAGAGACTACAAGGACTTCAACATGTCTGGAAATAAGGTTGGAGTCGGTCAGATTGAGGTTGTAAGCTTGGATTTGCTTGCAGACATAAAGGATGCTCTGTACGATGAAATGGCCAAGGTAAAGGCCGAAGGAGGTTACCACAGCATATTCTTAATGCTGACAGATATAATGAAGGAAGGAACAGAGATGCTTGTAGTAACAGATGACGCAAGCATCGTTGAGAAGGCCTTTGGTAAGAAGCTTGAGGGCAAATCTGTCTGGCTCGATGGCGTAATGTCAAGGAAAAAGCAGGTTGTTCCGCCACTTGAGAAGGCATTTGCCTGATCTCATTTTTAATCTTTGTTTTTTGTATCCCAGTGAACTCAGTATACCTGATTGATAGTTGATTGCCAAAGCCAAGCGCTTTTTTGTTTGAGCTCTCGTCTTGAGCATTTCAGGTATAAATGGGGGTGCCGGAAAAAACGCTATGGCGGTGACGGCGGGAAGGCTGCAAACCATTGCGATGGCACCCCGTATGTTATAAGTGATTCATCCTGATAAATAAACATTGCGGTGTTAAGATCATGGAGTAGTTAATCTTCACACACAATCACTTCAACAAATTTAATTAGGCAGAAGTGTGGAGGGGTGGTGTGCTGAAACTTGCGATATCTGGGAAAGGAGGGGTTGGAAAAACAACGCTTGCAGCAATGCTTGCATATCTATTTGTCAAGGATGGCTTTACAGTTACAGCTATAGATTGCGACTCATCCATAAACCTACCATCTGCCCTTGGAGTGAGAGAAGAAGTTAAACCCCTCTCGGAGCTGAGGGAGATAATCGAGCAGAGAGTCAAAGGGCCTTTTGGGACTTTCCGTTATAACCCGAAGGTTGATGACGTATTCGAGAGTTATTCTGTAAGAAACAATGAGGGAGTCAGAATACTTGTCCTTGGTACTATAGAGAAAGGTGGCGAGGGGTGTTTCTGTCCTGAAAACGCATTTCTCAGGGCAATTCTCAGGTATGCGATATTCTGTGATGATGTGCTCATTCTCGACATGGAGGCTGGTATAGAGCACTTAGGCAGGGGCACGGCAAAAGGTGTTGATATACTCATAGCGGTTGTTGAGCCTGGAACAAGGTCGATAGAGACACTTAATCGTATAGACAAGCTTGCAGCAGACCTCGGAATAGAGAGAATCGCAGTGGTTGTAAACAAGTACGTTGACTCACCGAAGGCCTTACAACTTATCTCTGGTATAGTTCATCCAGTCCTTGGGGTAGTTCCATATAACCCGTGCTTCATCCAGGCAGATCTGGAAAATATACCTCCTTACGAAATGTGTGATCTAAGGCCTTTTGAAGGGATAAAAGAAAAGCTAATTGAACTTGTTGAAGTGAAGAAATGAGAGTTGGGGTAGTCTCAAGAGGTAACCACGGATTCTTCACAGTCAGGGCGATGGAGCGGTACTTTGATGTTGCCATTTTTAAGCTTCCTGAAGACCTTCCTGAAATGGTGGAAGAAATGCATATCCCGGATGCGGTTCTGAACGCTGATATACTCATAAGCTACGCCATGCACCCTGATGTGAACTTGTACATTGTTGAGAATTCAAAAGCAGGACTCGTCATTCTAACAGGTAAATCCGGATCTGTAGCTCAGCTGAAGGAAATTGCAGAAAAAAAAGGGTTGAAATTACTTATAGTTGAAATATGCTGTATTACTCCTGAAATTCCCGGTTTTGAAAACTTCTTTTCCCGCTTTGGAAAACCGGAGTTTGATGTAGAGGTAAAAAACGGAAGGCTGGAAAAAGTAGTTGCAAAGAGAAGTGCATTCTGTGGAGCAACGCATTTTGTAGCTGAGAAGTTAAAGGGAGTTAGCGTCCGGGAGGCTCCGAGGCTTGCCGGCTACTATACCCAGATATATCCCTGTCTTGCATCGAGGGGCATAAAGGGTGGGATACACCTTGCTGCTGAGATGCACAAAATTGCAATTGAAAGGGCTATAAATAGGTTTAATAAAAGTTCATTTTTACGAGAGTAGATGTTAACGTTGAGTTAACACCTCCAGCGGCCTCATTGGCTTATTTACAACTTCTCCTCTCTTCAGCTTCTCGAAAGCTTCTTTAGCTGAAATTATTTGTACATCACCAACGTATTCGAGTTTTCTCCATATCTTTGTCAAATCGAGGAGTTTGCCGTTATTTCCGAGGGATATGGATATCTCTCCTCCCGGCCCAACAACGGGAAATCCGTTCAGGTGCCTCTTGAAGCTCACACTCACGAGAATGGGCTTTTTATAGACCACCCTTGCCGTCCTATTGACGTATTCTGTCTTTGCCATATACTCTGTCCGAACAGCAGAAAGCTTTGCATCGGTGGCAGTCCTCCATATTCCTCCAGCGCTTTCAATGCGTACTTGACTGCCTCCTCTTTAGAAGGTAGATTGGAGATTTGGGTCCACCGGATGGAGATTTTATGACCTTTATGCTCTCATCTCCCACGACTCTGTACATCGGCATTTTCTCAGGGTCTTCTGGCAGTTCTGTGTCCAGTTTTATTCCTCCAGCAGGGCTGAGAATGCCAAGGCCCGTTTGTGAGTTCTGCACTGAGTTTACTATGAAAGCAGCGAATGCGAAGCTCAATACAACCAGACCTGCCACCACCACTTTCTTCATGCTAAACACCCCCTCCTATTCACAGTTCCAGTAGAAGTAATACACTGTTAAGATCAGGGTCGTCTGGAGCAACGTAGCCTTGGCCATGTAAGTGATCGTTCTCCTTCTGTTCCAAGCTGTCCACGATTGCCACAGCTTCAACATCGCTTCCAAGGGGAGTAGTCGTACAGCGCCAAATCGTAGTTGTTCCAGAGTCCATGCCCCGTATGCCAGTGAAAGTCCGCTTCGTCGAGTCCTTCCCAGCTGGAATCCGAGGTGCCAAAGTCCTCCTTTTTAACTTCACTATCTTTGTGGTAGAATTCCAGCGTCCATCCAGCGTTTCCAAGCCAGTACTTTACCTTGTCCGCTATCTGTGTTCCGTATGGTGTTAAATCGCTAAGCCACGTGTAGTCTTCGATGTTTGTCACCGAATACTCGTATGCGCTTGCAGTCGCTGCAGTTACTGCAATCAGAAACAACACGGCTATTAACAATCTGGATGCTTTCACTGTCCCCACCTCCAACTCGATCTTATAGCCTCCAAATTTTTTATCAAACCACCGAAAACGTTAGATAACTCTCTAACATTTTCGTAAAGTTTAAAAAAGAATTAGAGCCATAAGTACAAGAACTGGAGATTTTTGCAAAGTAATAATTGAAAACACTCTAAATTCCAAAAAATTACTGGCTATTACACTTGTCACAGCGAAAGGGGTAATCTTCAAAACTGTAAACCCTTCCAATTTGATAAAGACTCCAGTTCTGATAGCGTTCATCAATAATTGGCTCGACCACTATATAATCTCCCCAAGAAAGATTCACTAACAAGAATGTTCTGTTTGCAGTTGTATTGTAGCAGATATCAACACCGGTAACACTTTCTCCATCACTCCATTTATATTTCTCCAAAATTGGTTTAAGTTTTAGGGCAGCCGTTCTTTCATCCCACTTAAATGGATTTTCATCTGGATAATAAAAGCTCCAGTTTGAGTTTTGGAGAGCATCGGCAAGCCCGACTATTCTTACCTGTCTTTTAAAATCATCCTTTACTGGAGTTTGAGTTATATGTGTGGGAGATTTGGTTGGAGATACTGAACTGGAATTTTTTCCATCTAAGCACATTGCAGAAAAGCTAGCTACTAAAATGATTATAAAAATTAAAAGCTTAAATTTTCTCATGCTTTGTCCCTCTTCATTTTTCTATCCAGTGGTAGAACCAAAACCTTCCCCAATCGTCCACACCCCACCATATTCTTGCATAAGTTCCCTGCTGTTCGCCCCTCTTTGTAAGACATTCACTTGGCCGTCTCCAGCCTTGGTTTGTTTTTACATAATTAAGTATTTGTTTGTTATATGTCAAGTTATTTGTTTGTTATATGTCCAGTCGAACGCTGGTAAATCCATTACGTTGTACTGTATCTCTGTCATAAAATCAACGTGGATAATTTCATTTTCAGTGACATCACTGCATTCCCCAAGCAACCTCCAGTTATCATCAGTATCTTTTACCCAGGCTTTAAATTTATCTAAGTCCGTAAGTAACTCTATCCTCCTCTCTCTCCATTGACTCTTCGCTACGGTGATGTGCGAGTCGTACCCACCACAGTCCGTGAAGTAATTACTCGATATTTCATATTCGCCATTAGTCTGCACGGTGAGTGATTGCTCCCTTCTTCTTGCTATGGTCTGTGTATAGGTATGTATGGCATGGTATAAGTAATATTGCATTCGCTGTTTTGGGTAGCTTGTTCATGTTTGCTTCCCAGGACAAAGACAGAATATCGTACCCAAGTTTTGCTTCGAACTCCACAACTGCTTGGTCTATATTTTCATACGCCATTTCTTTCACCTCCCGCCGTTTTTGTTGTCTTTCATATCCATATATAAAACCACCAAGAAATCGAGAAGTGGTAAAGTGGAATCTGAATCAGAACCAGAAATCCCCGCAGATGACTTCAAGATTTTTACCGATAAAACCAGAGTGTCCATTTTGAAGATTCTTAACGAGAGGAGATACACGACCTCAGAACTCTCAAGGATGTTGAACTTATCCAAACCAACCGTGTTATATCACATAAAAATTCTTGAAAATGCTGGATACGTTAGAAGAATTGAGAATGGTAGAAAGTGGATAAAGTGGATTTACTATGAGTTGTAGCTGTTTTACTTAAACCTAAGAAAGAAGTACCAGAATATCCAGCCATGGGTGTCAACCTGACAGAGTTGCTTATTTCAGCTGTTCTAATTATCATGTTCGTATTATCTCTGATTGTTATAATTTACTTCCTCAGAAAGTTAAATTCTGAAAGATTTTAGCTTTGTTTTATTTTTAATTTTTCAAAAAATAAAATTAAAATTAGTCTATCCTACCTCTAAAGAGCATCCCTTCCTTCTCCAAGAGTTCTACAGCCTTATCCAAGTCGTTCACTCTTAGTATTATCAGAGCCTTATCTCCACCAGAGGTAAATGCATAGACGTACTCTATGTTTATGTTTGCGTCGCCCAGAGCTCTGGCAATCCTATAAAGCCCGCCGGGTTCATCTTCTACCTCAACGCCAAGAACTCTCGTTAACGTAACCGTAAACCCCGCATTTCTCAGAATTTCATACGCTTCATCCGTCTTATCCACGACCATCCTAATAATCCCAAAATCTCCAGCCTCAGCAATTGTGAATGCCCTTATGTTAATTCCCTTCTCATAAAGCTTCTCTGTCACTGCCGCAAGTCTTCCAGGCTTGTTTTCAACAAAAACAGAGACCTGTTTTAGGGTTTTATCTTCCATAATACCACCTCAAACTCAAATCTTTCTTTTGTCAATGACTCGCTTTGCCTTGCCCTCGAAGCGCTGCAGAGTGCCGGGATTTACGATTTCTACCTTTGCTGTAACGTTAAGCACGGCCTTTAGTTGTTCTGCTATACGCTTCTCGAGTTCAAGCATGTCTGCTACCTTATCTGTAAAGGCCTTTTCACTGAGCTCAACCTGAACGGTCATTTTATCAAGGCCGTCTTCAGCCCTTTCCAGGATTATCATGTAGTGTTCTCCAACTTCCGGAATCTGCATGAGGACGTGCTCTATCTGGCTCGGAAAGACGTTTACACCACGAACGATTATCATGTCGTCTGCCCTGCCCAGAATGCGCATAATGCGTGGATGCGTTCTTCCACAGGCACACTTCTCACTCTCCATTATCGTGATGTCACCGGTTCTCCATCTTATCAGCGGCATCGCTTCCTTGCTCAGCGTTGTTACCACGAGTTCTCCTTTTTCACCCTCTCCAACCTGCTCTCCGGTTTCGGGATCAATTATCTCTATCAGAAAGTGGTCGGCCCAGATGTGGAGGCCGTGTTTTTCCGTGCATTCTGTAAAGAGCGGGCCACTCAGTTCTGAGGTGCCGTAAACGTCGTAGGCTGTAATACCTGTTTTCCCTTCAATCCTCCTTCTCGTTTCTTCACTCCAGGGTTCAGCCCCTAAGATCCCCCTTCTCAGTTTTGTGTCTTCAGCAATATCTGTACCTATTTTTGCAGCATACTCTGATAAATAAAGCATGTACGACGGTGTGCATGCGATTACTGTCGTGTTCAGATCCTTCATAAGCTCGATCTGCCTCTGCGTGTTGCCGGCAGAAGTAGGCAAAACAGTAGCACCAACTCTTTCGGCAGCATAGTGGAAACCCAATCCACCTGTAAAGAGGCCGTACCCATACGAGATCTGCATTACATCTTCTCTGCTTACCCCACATGCTACGAGGCTTCTGCAGAGACTCTCTACCCATACCTCAACGTCGTTTGCTGTATAGCCCACTACTGTCGGTTTTCCTGTAGTACCACTGGAGGCGTGAAAACGCACAATCTGAGATATAGGCACAGCAAATATCCCGAATGGATAATTATCTCGGAGATCCTGCTTCTTTGTGAATGGCAGTTTTGGTAAATCTCTGACTCCAGTGATGTCCCATGGATTTAGCCTTATCTCTCTAAACTTTTTTCTGTAAAAAGGCGAGTATTCATATGCATGGTGAATGATTGCCCTCAATTTTCTTTCCTGAATTTCTTGCAGGTCTTTTTGAGGCATCTTTTCCGCTCTTGGATCCCAGTACATGCTCAACACCCCTCCTCGCTCTTTCTGAGAATTATATATAGCTTTTCTTTACCACTCACTTTCAACTCTCACTCTCACTGACACAATGTAGCATACTTTTTATTGTATAATTTACAACATATTTTTTGGCAGTTATTAGTTTGCTATTATCATTAAATTCATTATAATCTTTTAATTTAATTAAAATTACTTTAAGCAATATTATGTTTGAAATACTTTAAAGAATTAAATTAATTTTTTTTAATTTAAATTTTAGATTAAAATATTACGTAATTACTGGAATAGATAATTTTAGGTATACCGAAAATCTGATGCTTGAGGAGCTGAGTTGTTACAGATATTATAGGAATCAGGGGATTTATGCACGTTCAAGGGGGGTTAACTGCAGAAAGTGCGGGGGGTTTATGCATGCACCCAGCAGAACCAATTTTTGTTACATATTTTATGTAATAACTATTTCTTGCAATTATCTGCAAATACTTTAATAATTCTGATTTATTTTAATTCAATTGAGTAATTGGAAAGAATAAATTTCAAAAAATTATTAATATTGAATTAATAAGATTGTAGTAAAAACAAGTCATCTTTTAAATTTTTAAAAGATTGATAATTAGATTGTTTATTAAAACAAATATTAAAATAAACATATCCAAACGCCCACCATAAAAACATGGCGAAAAAGTGAGGGATAAAAAAGAGTTTATTCTTTTACCCTCGACTTTCCAGGTGGCAGAAACTTCATAATTTCGTCAGGAGTTGCTATGCTTCTAACAATGTGTCTATCTTCATCTTTTGCCATTTCTACGAGTCTTCTGGCAATTTCAACGGAAATCTCGTTAACACTCATGTTGCCAATGTCAAGCTCGACGTAATAATCACAGTACTTTTTGACTGCGCTTGCTGGCCCTCCGAGAACACGTAGCTTTGAGAGTTCAACGCCAATGGCGCACGAAACTGCAACGGTGAGATAGTTCCTCTTACCCTCAATAAAGAAACTGCCCCTTGCAAGATATTCACCATGTTTTGCAGCTCTCTTTACTTGCTCTGGTTTAACATAGTACACCTCACCGCTGTATTTACCTTCCTTCCACAGAGCTGAATAACTTGCAGCAAATTGTGCCGTCTCTTTTATACTCGTTTTAGGGGCCTCCTGACCAAACTTCAGCAAAGTGGCAGGAGCTCCCGGAGTCTGAGTGTGGAAAAAAAGGTCTTTTGGCTCCATATACTTCGACACTACCTCCTCGTTCATTGCGGCATTTCTACCCCCTATAGCAAGAAATCCGTCGGACGTTATGAACCACCTGAATCTTTCATACCACTCCCTCTTTCTCGCGACTCTCAGTCCTTTTACATATTTTTTAGCTTCGAGCTCCTCAACCTTCTGCATTTCCTGCTTTGTTTTCTCTATCGCCTTTAACAGTCCGTCAAGCTTGTGTTTAATTTTCTTGGCCTTTTCATAGTAAACGTCTGCTATCTGGGGGAGGGTTTTATCCAGCGGTAGCTCAATTTCCACACCCGTATTAATGATGACACTGTTTCTCTCAGGGTGGATTTCTTTAACAAGGCTTGAGAGCTTTGAATTTGCTCTAACTGCGCTCTTTATTTCATCCCACGACTTCTGCTGTCTTGCCTGTTTGAAGGCGTTTAGAATCCGGTTATACATCTGGTAGTTCTCGTAAATTGCATCTCCAGCCCTTCTGTACTTCTCCATCTCTTCTTTAAAGTTTTTTTCGGTCTCAAGCTGCCTCTCCAGCCTCGTTTTCAGCTTTTTCAGCTCTTCACTCTCTTCAACTTTTCTTTCACTGATCTTTCTTGAGTAGTACTCATCGAGAGCCTCATTAAACGTTGGAAAGTACTTCTTTTCCAGTTTTTCGTATTTTCTTAGCTCTACAGGAAGTACATCTACATACTCTCCGTTTTTGATTATGACGTGAGGTTTGAACTCTCCTTTTTTAATTGTCCCGAAAATGGAGCTTATGGCAAGAGCAATTCTCTCTATTTCTCTTTCATTTAGTTCATTTGCCTTCTTATTTTTATCAATTCCGGCCCTCAGACACACTTCTTCAGCATACAATCCCCCGAGACCGCTCATGGCCAGAACTCTGACAGTCTCTCTTTCTTTTTCTGCGAATATCTCCGTGAGTTTTTCAGAGCTCAGCTCGAAAGGGGTTACTCTCTTCTCGGGAAACCTGTAAGTTTCTCCTGCCTTGAAAAATGGTTTTAGAGGCATTATTATCCTCTGATTTTCATCAGCAAGTATCACATTGCCCTTGGAGAAAAGTTCAACTATCAGCAGCCGGGTTTCATTTCTCACAACCCTTATTACGACGACCCTGTCAAAGTCGTACTGTTCCACACTCCTTATTCTCCCCCCCTCGAGGTGCTTTCTGAGCAGCATCGCAAAACTCGATGGAAACCTCGGACTCTCCTTTGGAAACTTTGTTATGTGAATGCGTTTTCCTGCTTCAAGTACTAGGTCTTTTCTTCCTGGTGCTCGAACTTTTATCCTTATCTCGTCTGGGGGGTGGTGGTAGATTTTATCAATTCTGCCATCAACAAGCTGCTGAAGTTCTGAAACACATGCTGCTATATCGGCTGAAGACATTGATTTCATTGTCTCAGAGTGATCTGCTCTGTGTTTTATTCCTTTCCCCTTCTCTTCAGCTATATCAATCCTTTGCCCCTGATTACGACCTCACTCCTGTCCTCGTTAAGCTCGACGATATCTCCCAAAAACTCGTTTACCACGTAAGCATTACTTCTCTGGTGCATTGAAATTTTCGAAGTCGTGTATCTTGTCTTCCCTCTCGCAACTGCTGCGAAGGGCATTATCTGGTCAGCAAGAAATTCATCGAAGCAGGCTCCACTCTCCATCTCTTCAAGCAGCAATTCAGCTGCTTCTCTGCCAACAACTTCTGCCCTCTTACCTCTCTCACCGAGAGAACTGCCGCCCTTATAGCCACACCAGAGGGTTATCCCGCTCCCTGTGGAGAACTCATTTCTCACCTCACAGCCTATGCTGCACTCGATATTCCTGCTTTTGAAAAACTCTTCTGCGGCTTTTGCCTGTCTTTCCGCAATGTGGGAAGGAAGATTGGAACAGTGGCTTATCCCCTCCACTTTACTGCCAGAACAATCAGTGAATACGACTCCTTCAAGCTCTGATGGAACTGCTGAGACCCTTATCAGCCCCCCGCCTCGGGGGTAGTATCCTCTGTGAACGAGTTCAATAGAAACATTTGCACCGAGCTCACTTATTGCCTTAAACGTCACGTTGCTTATGTAATCGACAGGTGGGCTCCATTTCACATCCGTACCGCCTCTAATTTCGAAAGAAGAGCTCTTTTCGGCAGCAAGGGATGGTAGAAGGATTGTCTGGAGAATGAGTGTAACACTTCCCGCCGTGCCTATGTCTATCCTGAACTTACCCCCTCTCAGTCTTCTTGGCTTGAATACAACACGGGTTGAGCCAGCTTTAAGTCCTTCAACCTCTGCATTGCTTATCATTTTTGCAGCTTCTATCCCTCTTAAATGCTGCATTGCAAGCCCGGGCTTTGGCCTGTTTGCCCTTATCCTGTAGATTTCAACAGCCTTGCCGGTAATGCAGGAAAGTGAAATTGCCGTCCTTAAAATCTGTCCTCCACCCTCTCCGTATGTACCGTCTATGTGTATCATCCATCTTCACTGTCTGTCAACATTTATTAACCCTTCATTGAACCAATTCGGCAGATTTAAATTTCGAATGTGATTTGAAATTATTAATCATTAGGGGTGTTCGGATGAAAGTTGTTGCATTCCTGTGCAGATGGTGTGCATATGCTGGAGCTGACACGGCTGGAGTTGGTAGAATGAAATATCCAGCGAATCTGAGGCCGATAAAAGTAATGTGCTCGGGAAGGGTCGATCCGATCCACGTGCTGTATGCCTTGAGGAAGGGAGCAAGCTGCGTTCTCGTTGCCGGCTGCCATCCTGGTGATTGCCACTATGTTAAGGGCAACATTCAGATGAGCAGGAGGATGTTTCTGCTGAAGAATCTCATTGAATTCCTCGGTATAGAGCCTGAAAGGATTCAGGTGGAGTACATATCTGCGGGGGAGGCAAAGAAGTTCTCGGAAGTCGCAAGGAGAGTTGTTGAGAATGCTGCTGGCATGGATGGAAGCAGATTGAAGGCAGAGTGGGAGGAAGACCATGAATGAAGTAAGTCTTGAAAATGTCGATTTAATTTTAGGGTGGCAGAAGGGAGAGCTCGTGGCAAAACCCTTTATTGCGAAAAACGAAGAGGATATACCAAAACTGATAGCCGATTTTACATGTTCAATAAACCTCGTCAGGTTTCTGCACGACCTCGAATTTGATGGAAAGGCAGGCATATTTGTAAAGGGGTGTGATGCGAGAAGCCTTGAAATGCTGATAAAAGAGGGGAAAGTTGATAGAGACAGGCTGCACATCATAGGGGTGCCCTGCAGGGGAGTGGTTGATGCGAAAAAGGCCATGCGAATTATTGAAATGGAGGGATTGAAAAGCCCCATCAGTGTTACGGATGAGGGGGATTTCACTCTCACCGATGGAAATAAGACGGTAAGGGTGAAAAGAGAAGAGCTTCTCGCCTCGTGCTGCCTTACATGCAGAAGCCCCACACCTCAAATCTATGATACTCTGATTGGAGAGCCTGTTGAAGGAAGTAAGGATGAATTTAAAGATGTAGAAGAAATTGAAAGTCTCAGCCTTCAGGAGCGGTGGGAATTCTGGAGTGACACACTATCACGATGCATTCGCTGCTATGCATGCAGAGAGGTTTGCCCAATGTGCTACTGCAAGGAATGCCTTGTTGACCCTACAAACGTGGTTGTGACACCCAAAACAACGGCATATGAAAAAGCCAACAGGCCTGTATGGATTTCAAAGGCATCGCAACTTCAGGAAAACATGATATACCATCTAATACGGGCAATGCATCTGGCGGGAAGGTGTGCTGATTGCGGGGAGTGTGAGAGAGCATGCCCGATGGAGATACCGGTCAGGCTGCTCATGAGAAAGGCTGAGAAAGACCTGCGGGAGATTGAAGCGAGGCTCGCTGCGATGGGGTGATTGGATGGAGTTTCTGTGCAGTGAAGAGGATATAGTCAACTGGCTCGCCTCAAAGCTTGAGGAATACGCTGTTTACATCCCCTCTGAATACGGTTTTGAAAGAGCATCCTCATCTGATGAGCTAAAGCTGAACTTTCCACTTCCGGCAATCTCCATAAAGAGTCTGTTTTTTCCCCACTCTGATGTACTGATGAGGTTCAGAGGGAAAGAGATTGTGGAAGCTCTGCCGGATGAAGAGAAAAAGATTGTTCTCACAAAAGCCTGCGATGCCAATTCTCTGAAAGTCCTTGACGCAGTCTTCCTTTCTGAGCCCGTCGACCCGTACTATGAGAGGAGAAGGAAGAATACAGTAATTGTAACAGTCGAGTGCGAACAGATGTGCTATGGTGGCTTTTGTAAGGATATCGGTATTGAACCTGAAGGGGATGTTGTAATCAGGCGGAGAGGGAAAAGTTATTGCGTTGAGGTCAGAAATAGCGAACTCCTTCCGGAGTTTGAGAAGTTCGAAGCATGCGATGAAGGGGCTGAAGAAACGGCCAAAGGAACAAAGGAGAATTTGCTGAATATAGAGTGGCTCGAAGACGCCTTTGAGAGCGAGGTGTGGGATGAAGTCTCGAGGTTCTGTATTTCCTGCGGTGTATGCACTTATTTGTGTCCTACGTGCCACTGCTTTGACATAACGGATAGCGGGAGAGTGAGGATAAGGACTTGGGACTCCTGCCAGTTCCCATACTTCACCATGCACACCTCAGGCTACAATCCGAGGCCTGAGAAAAAGCACAGGCTGAGGAACAGAATTTACCACAAGTTTTCCTATTTCCCTCAACGCTATGGCATTGTTGCCTGTGTGGGTTGTGGGAGATGCGTGAGGATGTGCCCGTCGCGTATAGATATCAGAGAGCTTGTGCTCAGGAGGGATTGAGATGAACCCCTATCTTCCGAAGCCAGCGGTGATAAAGGAGATACACCGGGAAGTGGAAGGGGAGAGGGCCATAAAGACATTCAGGATAAGACCAATTGATGGAAATTTCGATTTCACGCCAGGTCAGACTGCAATGGTCTCCGTTTTCGGCAAGGGGGAAAGCATGTTTGCAATATCCGCCTATCCAGATATCGAATTCACCGTTATGAGGGTTGGAAGGGTTACTTCAGCTCTGCATCAAATGAAGAAGGGGGACACCGTTGGCATCCGGGGACCACTCGGCAACGGCTTCCCTGTTAAGGAATGGGAAGGTAAAAACATCCTCCTGATTGGCGGTGGCGTTGGTATGGCTCCTCTTCGCTCAGTTCTTCATTACATTCTGGACAACAGAGATAAATACGGTGGACTGACAGTGATGTGTGGCGCAAGGACTTCTAAGGATATTATTTACAGAGATGAGCTCGAAAAGCTGATGGATGGAGAAGACGTCTGGCTCTCTGTGGACAATGAGGAGGAGGGATGGTTCAAGCTGAACTGGGATAAGCCGGAAGAAAGCCAGATTCCTGATGGCACAAGAAAGCTTGTGGGCTTCGTTCCAATGGTTGTTGCAGCCGTAAAACCATCCCCTGAGAACTGCATAGCCGTAACGTGCGGCCCGCCGGTAATGATAAAGTTCGTGGTTCAGAACCTGCTGAAGCTTGGTTTTAAGGAGGAGCAGATATACACAACACTCGAGAACAAGATGAAGTGCGGGATTGGTAAGTGCGGGAGATGCAATATAGGCAGCGTTTACGTATGTAAGGATGGGCCGGTTTTCAGATACGATTTTATAAAGAAATTACCTCCGGACTTCTGATTTATTTTATTTCTGCCATATTTGTGAGCTGTATACTCATTCATATTTGTAATTCTGTATACTCATTCAGGATACACATGTGGGTAGCTTTAAGAACTATTTTTAAGAACTATTGAACTCCAGATCGAGAAGAGAGGGGTTGTTTACTGCAGCTATCTTGGCTCTTCCCTCTCCAAGCGATAAATACCGTTCAACTTCTATTCTTCCACCTTTCGAGCTCTCCCCGACCCACTCCCCAGCCTCTCTGGCAATAATCTCTCCCCCCTCCATGCCGAAGCCCAGAGCATTGCCAGCTTTTTCAACCACTATTTTACCCCCTTTCATTTCCATCCCCACCCAGTCACCTGCCTCTTTTACAAATATTTTGCCACCTTTCATACCCCTGCCGAGATAGTTCCCGGTTGATGGCGTTATAATTTCACCGTCCTCCATCTCCATACCGAGATATGTCGTTCTGCCTTCAACGTAGAGCTTACCTCCTCTCATCCTGAAACCTATTCCCGAAGCGGGATGGGCTTTGAGCCTGATGGAAAAGTCCTCCATATTTCTGAGAAATCCGGAGATGAAAAAGCCCACAATTCCACCGTAGTGTGAGAGTACATCGTTGAACAGAACCTCAACCTTCTGAGGTGAGAGAGGATACTGGGATGCAAGCCTTCTTCCCAGCCTGAATACCCCTTCAAAAACTTCATATCTCCAGCCCTGCTTGCCCATAGCCCACTCAACGTAGGATTGAACGATATCCTCCAGAACATCAGATGAAGCGAAGCGGGTATATCTGCTGAATGTCTGGTGCTCTTCCGACACTCTAAGGCCACTTGCAAGTCTGGAGATTATTCTATCTCTTTCCATCCTCCCTCTTTCCATAGAAAAATCTTTCCCCCTTCTCTCTGCCCGAAAGAGGACACTCTGCCCTTGATTTTGATTGTGCCCCCCTTCATGCCAATTCCAACGTACTGCCCGGCATTTCCGAAAACTATAATCTTTCCACTTTCCATTGAATCTCCAAGGCGCCAGCTAACATTGCCTCTGATGAGTATCTCTCCCCCTTTCATTCCTTTACCGACTTCATCGCCTGTATAGCCTGTTACGACAATTCGGCCATCTTCCATTTCTTCTCCAAGATGGCCACCTGCATACCCTTCTATAGTGAGGTTACCACCTGGATGCCTGAAGCCAAAACCCCAGCAGAAGCCAACTCTGGTGCTGACAAGCATTCCCGGAACTTTTGGTGTAAGGGTCAGGACTTTATCTTTTATAATATCGTGGTACAGGCCGGAGACAAAATACCCCAGGTAGCTGTCATACAGCGGATGACAGAGCAGTCCTCTGATTTCTCCCGACCTCTTTTTGAGAACTTCGTAGGCTACGTTGTTAACTGTCTCTTCAACCTCTTTCAGGGTCATGGAGTACTTCCTTCTCATCTTTCTTCCGAAATTAAAGCACTTCTCGGGATTGAGCTGGAATGCCAGGTTCAGCTCCATATCCAGATATTCTGTTACAAGATCCACGAATCTCTGAGTATCGTGGCTATCTTGGACTTCTACAGGTTTTCCTTCAGGAATGCTGAGATCCTTGGCAAGTCTATCAATTATCCTCATGTGCCTCTCCTCCACCTTATGACTATCCCGGGTATATCTTTTTCGTCCTCAACTTCGTAGAAGTTTGTCGCTACTTCTTTTAGCCTCTTACCCCTTTTTACAAAATCTTTAACATCCTTTGCGTACTCGTTTATCCAGATGACTGTGAGATTGAGAGAAGATAACTCCTTTACAGCCTCTTCAATATTTTCTATACCTGCATCGGTTATAAGTATGAAATCGAATTTACTGCAGCCGTACCTTTCAATGTAACTCTTCAATCTGTCTGCATTGAGTCGTGTTCCACCGCCTTGGTAGATGGCAAGAGTCTCGTACACTTCTCTCCCCCTGCAAGGCGGTAGCTCCAAGTTTCTACCTGAAAAGTTCACAACTCCAACTTTCCCGCCAATATCCATGTAGCTTCTGGCAACTGCAAATGCCCCAAGGACAGCATAAGAGCACTTTTTTGGATCTTTCATACTTCCTGAAGAATCTATTACTATAACAGCGTTTCTTGCTTCGCTGCTAACACCGTAGAATTCCTCAGCACTGTACTTCTTTGCAATTCCGGGTATCACCCTGCCATAACTCTCCACAGGGCTGTAAAATTCTACTGAGTCGTCGAGAGAAAAATCCACGAGCTCATTAGGGTAAAGAGAGCCAGTTTTTTCAGATGATTCGATGTAAACAACGTATCTTGAAGCTCGATGAATATACCAGTCCACATCAGCTTTCCTCTGTTCCCCCTGCTCGCCAGAAATTCCCAGAAACTTCGAAATTTCCTCAAACTCCTTCAGGTCAACTTCTCTTGCAATTTCGGCCATTGCCCTTTCCACATCCTCTTTTGAGAAATCTCCAAGTTCCGGATTCTCAAAGGGCAGGGATATTTCGAGGTCGTGAACAAGCTCAGAAAACTTCAGCAGGTTGGACTTCAGTCTCTTTCTGTCGAGGAAGTCTATTTTCAAGAGGGATTCCAGTCTTTTCTCCAGCTTCTCATCAAGCTCAGTTCTTCCAAAGTCGATGCCTGTAATACGAGAGAAGTAAGCTCTGATCAACGCATCACCCTCGCTTCTGACTGGCAGTTCTCTGTACATCTCCGCAACTGCATCAAGCCCCCTGTTAACTACCAAGTCTAAATTTACAACGACGTCATCGAACAGCTCCCGAATTGCGTTTCCGTTTTCATAGTCTCTCAGCCAGAAAGATTCCAAGATTACTGTTTTCAAGTCGTAAGGATGTCTTGCCCAGTGATTCAGTGCATGATGAAAAGCACCAAGCAAGCCTTCTCTGCTCAGCATCTTTAAAAGTTCTCGTCCGGCAACAATCCTGTGCCTTCTTGAAAGCTCCAGTCTGCATTCTGCCCCGTTAATAATCTTGAGGTCAATTGGAGGGTAATAAAGATCACTTCTTGCCCTCTCAAAAACTTCCCTCATATCAGCTCCTCAGAAGGCTTGTAAAGAAAGGATGGCCTATTTTTTCGGCCATCTGCTCCATTTTTTCCAGATCTCCTTCTTTGAGAGCCTTATATGCTACTATCTGATAGTTTCTGTGCTCCTCCCATCTCCTCATTGCCTTTGCAATTGCGTCTTTCACAGCATGAAATTCATCGCTGGTATCCTTCTCTACATCTCTGACCTCGGCGAGCTTTGCATCGCTAACCCCGCCTCGGTGCCAGAGTGCATATGGAAGTACCGCCATTACGTGTGAAAGTGAGACGTCTCCTCCTTCAAACCAGGCCAGAGCTTTGGAATATATAAAAACACTTCTTTCAGCTCTGTTAGATATACTGTAGATGTCCGAACAGATATAGCCGGCGTAATGGCATCCATCGCACCTGGCGAAGTCCTTTCTGCCGAGCTGGCAGTAAGCCTCTTGGGACAGGTAGTCCAGAAAGAGCTCGACATCATCTGAAACGTCTATTTTTTCAATTTCTTTTCTCATTTTTCTCATTTCATTCCATGTGGGGATCTCCAGCTTTATCCCCTCTTTTTTGAGCCTCTCCATTATTTTTTCTCTGAAGTCTGAAGATACCTCTTTCACATACTTTTCAGCCTCTTTTCCGTTAAGTTCATGAATATGAGCAATCATCTCCTCAGTGAGCCTTGCGTCTCTCAAAAAGCCATCGTTGACACCTCTTCTGATAAATCTTTTCCTGACAGGGTGAATTCTTCCAGTTTCAACCGCAATGTCGAAGCGGTCGAGCAGAGGAGGTATCAACTTGGTTGTGCCAGTATCCTGGTAGTTTATCGTGGCAAAAAATGCTTTGTTGGTGGTAATCAGCGTGGAGCCACGGTAGCTCCATATACTTCTGTCCACCTCGTTCAGCAGCATGCTCTGCTTGCCAGGAGGCAGTCTGTTTATTTCATCTATTATTATCGCAGGACAGAACGGGGTGATTTTCCATCTAACAACTTCTTTCCCCCCTTTTTCAAGAGCAGCAAGGTCAAGAGTAGCCTTTATTTTCTCCTCCGTCTGCTCCGGATGGCCGTGGATTGTTGCGGCCTGAACGAATTCGAGAGGAACTGCTTTTACAAGACTGGCAATACGCTCACTCGAAGTGGTCTTTCCACTCCCGTATTCTCCAAATATAAGCTCTTTTCCGTCAAGGATGAGAGTGAGTATTCCGAAGAGTACCAAGGGATCGTATTTCTCTCTATTAACCTCCAGCCTTTCGTCCCCATAGTATAACCTTGTGCATATCAGATCGTATAGTCGCTTCATCTGAGAATCTCTGAAAAGGATGTAGATATTGATTACGATTGAAGTTGATTACGATTGAAATGGGATAAAAAATTGAGATAAATAGATAAAGATAAGGATAATAGCAATGTGGATGAATCCCTGCTGTTTTTAATGGTGGTGTCAAAATAAGAAAAAATAAATAACCAAGATACAACTTATGCAACCCCCACTCAAGCAATTGGTAGACTACGTTAAGTCTACAAAAGTCTTTCGGAGGAACAAGAAAGATGTGGAACTAAAGATATTAGCGGCTCTATTATACTTCTTTGGTCTCTCTTTAAGGAAAACGAGCGATTTCCTTTCTCTTTTTGAAGAAATAAGTCACGAATCAGTCAGAATATACTACCACAGACTCAAAACAGTCTTAAAGCCTCCTAAAAAGAAGAAAAGAAGGTTAATAGCGATAGATGAAACAAAGATAAAACTGGAAAGGAAGTTAATCTTCGTATGGGCTGCAATAGATGTGGATACAAAGGAATGCTTGGCTATATGGGCTTCTGAAAGCAGGGGGAGCTTTGAAGCTTACGTTTTCCTTAGAGAGATGCTTAAACACTGTGAAAACAAGCCAGAGATCATTGTTGACAGAGGATTCTGGTATCTGTGGGCTTTGAAAAGGTTAGGGCTGAGATACAGGCATGAAACTTTCGGTGAAAGAAATGCTGTAGAAGGATTCTTTTCGAGGTTTAAAGAGAGGACGAAGAGGTTCTGGAACAAATTTCCATTCGGAAGTTCTTTTGACTCTGTACAGAGCTGGTTGGAGAGCTTTATGGCTTTCTATAACTACTGGAGGAGTTAACTTGACAGTACCTCTTTCCTCTTGTCTGACAGCATTTCAATATAAAAATATTTCTCATTTTTATTCAGTATTTAGTAATAGTGATTAGCATGTGATAAGTATATTCGAGTGTATTTGGTAAGCATAACGACAGTGGAAAGGAGCATAGAAACGATAAAGGAAGAATCGATGGAAAATCTATT
>JARQZL010000017.1 GCA_029984855.1 Archaeoglobales archaeon
TTCCGGATCATCCGAATGTAATATCAAACGTCATGTTTGAAAGATTGGCGGCAATTGGCGGGCCTACGAAAGGCAAGATACTCACCCATGACGGAAAACCAGTAGAAAGCATAGCTTTCGTTCAGTGCGCAGGTAGCAGAGATGAAAACCATCTGCCTTACTGCTCCGCTGTCTGCTGCCTCGCTTCGCTAAAGCATGCAACCTATGTCAGAGAGCAGTATCCTGATGCGAAGATATTCATTTTCTACATAGATGTCCGTGCGTTTGGCAGATTTGAAGCTTTTCTTACCAAGGTTAAGGAGCAGGGTATCGAGCTTGTTAAGGGCAAAGTTGCCAAGATTACCGAAGCTGAAGATGGCGACTTGATAGTTGAGGCAGAAGATACAGCAACGGGCGTAAAAAGAAAGGAGAAGGTTAATATGGTCGTGCTTGCGACCGGTATGCAGCCAAGTGATGCGCCATTTGAAAAGGACGAGTATGGATTCGTCAAGGTTAGAGAGGGAATATTCGCCGCTGGATGTGCAAGAAAACCATTGGACGTTGCTTCTTGTGTTGAGGATGCTACTGGAGCCGCCCTTAAGGCTATCCAGGTTTTGAGGAGGTGAAAATGTGGCAGAAGAAACCGAAAAGAAAGAGAAGAAGATCTGCGTTTACGTTTGTACCGGCTGCGGGATCAGTGATGCTATTGATGTTGAGGCCATCACCAAAATGGTTGAGGAGGAACTCAAACTTCCATGCAAGACTCATGAAAGCCTGTGCAGTAAGAATGGCGTTCAGCAGATAAAGAAAGACATAGAGGATGAAGGGGTAAATACAGTGGTTATTGCTGCCTGCTCCCCGCGTGTTAACTGGGATGTTTTCAGTTTCGACAGCGTAATTGTCGAGAGAGTGAACCTGAGAGAAGGGGTTGCGTGGAGCCACCCGCCGAAAGATGCGGAGACCCAGGCACTGGCAGAAGACTATGTCAGAATGGGAGTTGTTAAGGCACAGAAGACTGAACTTGCTGAACCATACATTGAGGAAATAAGCAGGACAGTAATGGTTGTTGGTGGCGGTATTACCGGTATGACCGCAGCACTTGAAGTTGCAAATACAGGCTACGATGTAGTTCTTGTTGAAAAAGAATCAAGTCTTGGAGGCTGGGCGGCAAAATTCCACAAGCTTACACCTGTTGAAAGACCGTACACATCGATAGTTGATACTGCTTTTGTTCAGGATATGGCAAGTCAGGTTGAGAACAACCCAAGAATAAAGGTCTACACTTCAACAACCATAGAGAAAATCTCCGGCCAGCCAGGTCTGTTCGATGTAACACTGAACAGGGATGGGAGTACGGAAGAGCTCAGGATTGGAGCAATTGTACTTGCCACGGGATGGAAGCCCTACGATGCGAGCAAGCTTGAAGAACTTGGCTATGGAAAGTATTCAGGAGTGGTTACAAATATAGAGTTTGAGGAAATGGCCAAGGAGGGCATCTCGGGTGATGTTCTATTCATCCAGTGCGCCGGTCAGAGGGATGAAAACCATCTGCCTTACTGCTCATCGGTCTGCTGTCTGGTCTCACTCAAGCAGGCCAAGTATGTCACCGAAAACGGAGGAAATGCATATATAATATATAAAGACATGCGCACTCCCGGACTTTATGAAGAGTTTTACAAGGCAATGCAGGATGATGAAAAGCTCTTCCTTACCAAGGGCGATATTAAGAGTATCAGAGAGGAGGATGGCAAACTTGTTGTTGAGGTTGAAAATACCCTTCTCGGAGAGACAATTGATGTAAAAGTTGATACAGTTGTGCTTGCAACAGGGATGGTTTCAACGGTTAAGGGGCTATACACGGTCAAGGAAGAATTTCCAGATGAGAAAGTTGTACCATACAAGCACATCTATGAACCTACAATTGTGAAAAGCGAGGAGGAAATAGAGGAGATAGCAAAGCGTGGACACATTCTAAACCTGCAGTACAGGCAGGGCCCCGAGCTTCCAACGCTCCGGTATGGATTGCCGGATTCGAACTATATATGCTTCCCGTACGAGAGCAGAAGGACAGGGATATACGCTGCTGGATGTGTAAGAGCCCCGATGGGCATAGTTGAATGCATGGATGATGCGAGGGGAGCAGCACTCAAGGCAATCCAGTGCTTGGAGCTCATCTCGAAAGGAGCAACAACATTTCCGAGAACAGGTGACATTGACTATCCGCAGTTCTTCCTCCAGCGCTGTACGCAGTGCAAACGTTGCACAGAAGAATGCCCATTTGGAGCACTTGATGAGGATGAAAAGGGTACACCTCAGCCAAACCCGCTGAGATGCAGAAGATGTGGTGTGTGCTTTGGTGCCTGTCCTGAGAGAATCATTTCGTTCAAGGGATACTCCGTCGACATGATTTCTTCGATGATAAAGGCAATCAAGGTTCCAGAGGAGGAAGGAATATACAGGATCGTTGCATTCTTCTGTGAAAACGACGCATATCCAGCACTGGATATGGCAGCACTCAATGGATTGCAGTGGGACTCTTCTGTCAGAATAATCCCGGTCAGATGCCTCGGCTCAGTGAACGTCGTGTTTGTCGCAGACTCCCTTTCAAGGGGTATAGATGGTGTACTGCTGGTTGGATGCAAGTACGGTGAAGACTATCAGTGCCACTTCATAAGGGGGAGCGAGCTTGCAAACAGAAGGGGTGAGAACGTGCAGGAGACTCTACAGCGTTTAATGCTCGAGCCGGAGAGATTCAAGCTTGTTGAACTTGCAATATCAGACTACGACAAAATACCTCAGATAATTGGCGAGTTTGTTGAGCAGATAAAACAGGTCGGGCCAAATCCATACAAGGGGTTCTGAGGTGGTAGATATGGAAGCTGATCCGAAGTTTGTAAAGGACATAATTGCTGCCGGTGGAAAATCTGTGAAGAAATGTATGCAGTGTGCAACGTGCAGTGTTGTCTGCCCGCTGAGCACAGATAATAATCCTTTCCCAAGGAAGGAGATGATATGGGCTCAGTGGGGGCTGAAAGAAAAATTACTCACAGATCCAAGTGTCTGGCTCTGTCATCAGTGCAACGATTGCTCGGCGTATTGCCCGAGGAATGCAAGGCCTGGCGAAGTACTCAGCGCTATTAGAGGAGTGGCAATAGCAAATTACTCTTTCCCATCCTTTTTTGCAAGAGCATTTCTCAATCCCGCATACTTCCCTCTGCTCGTAGCCATACCCATCATACTGCTTGCAATATACTTTGCAGGATTTGCTCCCAATGGCTTTACCATTCCTGAAGGCAAAGTTGTTTTCTCCAACTTCATACCACACGAGCATCTTGAAGCGGTCGGCACAGCACTTGGAGCATGGGTTGGCCTTGCGATAGTGATAGGATTGTATCGCTACTGGATGGCCATATCCAGAGAAGGGGGCAGATTAATATATATACCAACGGGAGAAGGAGAGGTCAAGGCTCCGCAGGGTTTCATAACGGCACTCATCTCTTCAATCATTGAGATAATTTTCCACACCAGATTCAGGAAATGTGAGGAAGCTCACTACAGATACTATGCACACCTCGGTATGTTCTACGGTTTTATCCTCATTGGCATTTCCACGCTTATAGCGCTTGGCTATCTGTTCATGGGAAGAGAACTCGGGCTTCCCCTCACAGACCCTGCAAAGGTCCTCGGCAACATTGGTGCGGTCTTGCTTTTTGTTGGCACAACCTGGGTGATTTATGAGAGAGCTGTGAGAAAAGACAAGACCGGCTTTGGAGGTTACTTTGACTGGTTATTCCTTGCAACTCTCTATGTCGTGGCGATAACAGGTATTATCGTTGAAGCGGCAAGACTTGCAAATGCAACTGCGGCATACTACATCTATATGGTACACCTTGTTGCAGTGTTTGTTCTGCTGATATACGCCCCTTACTCGAAATTTGCCCATCTTGCGTACAGGGCAATTACGATGACATACGAGAAGTGCTATGGCAGGAGCTAATCTAATTTTTATTTATTAATTTTGTTTGCAAACAAATTTAGATGAAATGAATTAACCATTAAGAACGGTTTAATAAGCTGTAGGGAAATTTAGGAAAAAGTAGAGAAATTTAGGAAAGTTTATATGTGGGTATTTTGAATAATTGCTCGCTGGATAGTGGGTAGGAGGTGCAAAAATGCTGGATCTTGGATGGGCATTCTGGCCTTTGGCTCTCTTTGTATTTACGCTGGTAATAAGAGTAATAGCACCGGTGTCTGGGGTTGGCGGTGGAGTACTGTTTGTGCCACTGACGGTAGCATTCTTTCCGTTCAATGTGGACTTCATCAGAGGGGCAGGATGAACTTCTATATTTTAATTTTGGCTGGTCTTAGGAAGAGTGATATAGGAAGAGTGATATAGGAGGATATTGATCTATAGTTGGAGGTGAGGATATGTTTGAGAGAATACTGTTTCCGACTGATTTCTCAGATGTGTCTATCGATGCTTTAAGAAATTGCATACCGAAGCTGTTTGAAATGGGGGCAAAGAAGCTTTTTGTCGTGCATGTGATAGAGGTGGTTCCTGAAGATCCGGACGTTCTGGATAAGGTTGAATTTGAAGCACGAAAGAAGCTTGATGAGGTGGTTGAGGAACTTAAAGACATGGGCATAGATGCTGAGGGAAGCTTGGGTATAGGGCCGGTAACTCCAGCCATAGCTCATGAAGCAAGATGTCCGTCTATAGAGGTAGTTGACAAGGCCGCATGTGAGATGGTCGATCTGGTAGTGATTCCATCAAAAGGTAAGAACATCAGAAGAAGAATGCAGCTCGGAAGCACCGCAAGAAATGTAATACGAAAGAGCACGATTCCGGTTCTCGTACTCAGATATGACTGGAACGAGGAGAAGAAAGCAATAGAATGTCTCGGAGACCCTGAGAGACTATTTGAATCTCCTCTTGTGGCTCTCGATTTTTCCCCATGCTCTGAACTCGTGATAAGCACGGTCAGAAGATTCGTTGAAAAGGTGAAGAAGGCAACTCTTTACCACGTAGTGGACTATGGTAATGTTGAAGAGATGAAGGACAACATCGAAAAGGCAAAGAATTTACTCGATATGTACGCAAAGAAACTTGGAATTGAGTGTGACTGTATGGTTGATGCGGGCATCGCTGGTAAGGAGATAGTTGCAAAAACAATTGAATTGGAGCCGACTTTGATTGTTATGGGGAAAACTGGAAGGGGCTGGCTGAAGGAGATTCTGATTGGTAGTACGGCAGATGAGGTTATAAAGGAATCGAGGCATCCAACTCTTGTTGTGCCGTGCAGATAACCTTTATTTTTTCGAAAATTTTATATGCTTGTTGGGTAACGGGTAATAGATGGATTTAAATGGATTGAAAATCAAAAGCTATGATTTTAGCTTTGTCTGGTTTAGCTTTAGCTATTGAAGTTTTTTGCACAGGCAAAATTCTTTGTTTTTCAGCTTTTTATATATTCTTTCTAAAAAATAAAAGAGGTGCTATGGATGGTGGGAAAAAGAAGGCGGTTGAAACGGATCATGAAAGATGGAAAAACGGTAATAGTGCCAATCGACCACGGAGTATCTAAACCGGTTGAAGGAATTCAGAAAATCGATACCATATTGGAGGCTATAGACGGCTTGGCGGATGCGGCAGTACTGCATAAGGGCATTGTGAAGAACTCAGGATACGTGGAAGGAATGCAGATGGGATTGATTTTGCATTTGAGCGGTTCAACGCACTACAGAGCAAACGAGAAGGTTGTAGTTTGCAGTGTTGAGAAGGCCATAGAACTTGGGGCGGATGCAGTAAGCATCCATGTGAACATTGGGAGTGAAACTGAAGGAGAGCAGCTCAGAGACTTTGGTGTTATATCAGAAATATGCGATAGCTATGGCATGCCTTTACTTGCGATGATCTATCCAAGAGGTAACGGTGTCGAAGTTAACACTGAATCTGTGAAGCATGCAGTAAGGCTTGGGTATGAGCTTGGTGCAGACGTGGTAAAAACGGCTTATACAGGCAGTACTGAAAGCTTTGCGAAAGTTCTGGAGTATACAAGCATTCCCGTCGTTGTTGCTGGAGGAAGCAAGAAGAGTGAAGTAGAGCTAATCAGGGAAGTCAGAAATGCAATGCTTGCCGGAGCAGCGGGTGTTGCGATAGGCAGAAATGTCTTTCAATCAGCTAACCCCGCACTGATAGTAAAGGCTTTAAAGCGTGTGATACATAATGGCATGAGTGCTGGAGAGGCAATGGAGGTTTTATATGAAAGAAATCTGGTTGCTGACAGAGGGTGATGAGTGGGAGGATGTCAAAGAGCAGATCAAGGATGCAGTAGAGATAGGTTTCACGGGGGTAGTTGTTAAGGAGGACTTTGCAGAGAAGGCCAGAAAGCTTGGGAGAATTGAGGTTGTGGCAAGAGGTGATGGCAAAAAAGCCTGTTTTATAGATATATCTTCGGCTGAAGAGCAGCAGAGGGCAATAGAGTTATCCGAAGAATCAGATTACCTCTTTCTGAGCTTTTCGGACTGGCGCATTATTCCTCTTGAAAATCTGATAGCAATGAAGAAGAAGGCGAAGCTGATTGCCGAAGTTAGCAGCGTTGACGATGCAAGGGTAGTTCTAACGACTCTCGAGAAAGGAGCGGATGGAATTGCCGTGAGAGGGAGCAGAGCTGAACTTCTCGAGTACTTTAGAGTTGTTGCGGAGGAAGGAAGAAGGCTCAGCTTAAAGCCGGCAAAAATCGTCGAAATCAAACCGCTTGGCGTCGGAGAGAGAGTCTGCATAGATACAGTAACGCTGATGGGCGTTGGCGAAGGTATGCTCATTGGAAACAAGGCAGGATTCATGTTTCTTATTGCAAGCGAGAGTGAGGAAAGCGAGTATGTTGCTTCACGCCCATTTAGAGTAAATGCGGGCAGCGTGAATGCATACATTAAGGTTGGCGAGAAAACGAAGTATCTTGCAGAGCTTAAAGCTGGTGATGAAGTGGAGATAGCCAGGCATGATGGAAGAATTCGAAAGAGCTATGTGGGAAGGGTCAAGATAGAGCGCCGTCCCTTGATGCTTCTGAGGGCAACAGTAAACGGGGAAGATGGGAGCGTAATTCTCCAGAACGCTGAGACAATAAAGTTAATCACTCCAGGTGGAAAGCACGTAAGCGTTGCAGAGCTTAAGGCGGGTGACGAAGTTCTCGTGTGGATTGGTGAGAAAGCAAGGCATTTTGGAGTGGGCGTTGAAGAGTTTGTTGTGGAGAAGTAGTAGAGCAGCATGAAGCTCGTGGTCTCTTTGGACAGCCTTGATAACGTTGAAAAAGCAGACATTGTTGAACTCAGACTCGATCTGTTCAGGGAGTTGCCGGATCCAGCGGAGGTTCAGAGGATGGAAAATGAAAAGATAGTTACAGTCAGGAGGTCCAGAGACGGGGGGAAATTTGAGGGTAGCGAGGAGGAAAGGCTCAAAATCATGAAGAAGTATGCAGATTTTGCTGACTATATTGACATTGAGTGTGACGCAGATGAAAAGTTCTTTGACATGCCTTGCAGGATAATTGAGTCGTATCACAACTTTAAGGAAACGCCAGACTATGCAACGCTTAAAGATCTTGTGGAGAGCAGAAGAGGCGAAATTTTCAAGATAGCTACTATGGGGAGGGACAGAAAGGATGTGCTCACGATGGTGAGGCTTCTGTGTGAGTACGAAAACGTCATTGCGTTCCTTATGGGAGAGAAGTTCTCATACACCCGTATTCTTTCAGCCATGCTCGGCTCTCCGTTTATATACTGTCATTCAGGAAAAGCGGTTGCTCCGGGACAATTAGAGGTTGGAACTGCAAGAAAAATACTCGAGATGTTACTATGAGACCGGGAATACTGATTTACGGAATGGGAAAAATGGGGAAGTACTTCTACGATTTCTTCTTCTCCCGTGGCTACGATACTGCAGGTTACGATTCACTGCCGGAAAGAAAGACTGTTGGTGAAGAGAAAATTGGAGATTATGATATTATATTTCTATGTGTGCCCATGCATGCTGTCGGAGATGCTGTGGTGCACATCTTAAAGAATGCAGATAACCCGCTCGTTGTGGATATATCTTCGGTAAAGAGTCTCGTTCTTCCGCATCTTGACTCTTCAGGTCTTGATTACATGAGCATACATCCCATGTTCGGGCCGGACAGCGAGATGGGCTTATCCAACATAATCATCGTTAAGAGGTCAGGAAGAAAAGAAGAGGAGGTAATTCTCGAGGAGTTCAGAAAGGCCGGGGCAGTTTTGAGTGAAATGCCTCCGGAAGAACACGATGCGAAGATGGCGGAAATTCAGGGAATTGCCCACTTTCTGCTGGTAGGAATGGCGAACTTTCTTGCCCCCAGATTTGAAAAAGACGATTTGGCATATGCGTCACCAATCTTTGCTACGCTTTACAAGCTTGCATCAAGGATACTGAACCAGGAGTGGAGGATGTACTACTACATTCAAAGAAATGCAGAAGTACTGAGGAAGGAGCTGCTAAAGAGCCTTTCCGATCTTGATGCCAAATTCAGCGATGAGGAGAAGTTCAGAAGAGTTTTTAAAGAGCTGGGGAAGAAGTTTGATGATTACACCAACAGCACGCTGATTTTTGATGCGTGCAAAGCTACATGGGACGTTTCAACGATTGAACTGCTGAGAGGATACATCAGAGCAGTCGATTCTCTCATTTTGCGACTGCTCGAAAGAAGAACTAATGCAGGAAGGAAGATTGCCCTTCACAAAAGAGATAGGAACGAGCCAATAGAGCTGGCAGATCTTGAAGAAGTTAAAATTAAGGATTTACTGTCCAAAACGTCCCTCAATCCGGTTTACGTTCAGGACATATTTGAAAACATAATGCAATTGACGAAGGAGGAGGAGTACAGGGTACTTGGAGTAAAGAAGACGCTTGCAGTTCTTGGACCTGCAGGCAGCTTTAGCGAGGAGGCAGCCTTAAGACTCGTAGGTTCACGCTTACCCCTCAAGTACTGCTCAACGACGGATGAGATAATAAAGTGCGTTGAGAGAGGGGATGCAGATTACGGGCTTGTGCCTATAGAAAATTCCGTAAACGGGACGGTTATTGCCGTGCTCGATGCCCTCCTCAATCATGATGTTGAGGTTTTTGGTGAAACCACACTCGAGATAGTTCACTGTCTTGCCGCAAAACGGTACATGTCCATGAAGGAGATTAAAGTTGTTTATTCGCACCCTCAGGCGATAGCTCAATGTATGGGGTTCATAAACAACTATCTCAAAGCTGAGCTTCGCTACACGAACAGCACCTCTGATGCTATTGCTTTACTTGATGATCAGAGTGCAGCAATAGTTTCCGAGAATGCAGCAAAGCTCCACAGGCTTTATGTTCTGAGGAAGGGAATTCAGGACGTTAAGGGGAACACAACAAGGTTCTACTTAATAAGGAAGAAGGGAATGGGGAAGAGGAAGGGCAACATAACTCCTCTCTTCTTCGGGGTTCAGGATCGGCCTGGAGCGCTGAAGGATGTACTGGAGGTATTCTACAGGAGAGGGATCAATCTCAGGAAGCTGGAATCAAGACCTGCAAGAACAGGACTTGGCGACTATGTATTCTTTGTTGAAGTCGAAAAGAGCCTCGACAGCGAGGATCTGAAGGAACTAAGAAATGCAACAACGTTCTGCCACGTCGTTGGAGTGTTTGATAGTCTTGAGAAGCTCGATTTGTGGAGCAGGTCTTGAACTTTTTAGCTTATTTAGCATTTATTTCCCCCAGAATGGGTTCTCTCTCCTCTTTATTTCAAGAAATTCTTTAAAAGCCTTCTTAGCCTCTTCGCTCAATGAGTCCATCAGGTTTCTTTCAAGTATCTTGGCGTGTTTTTCAGGTATATCGACATACAGCTCTTCATCTCCCATGAGCTGTCTGCCTATTGTAACGCCATCAATGGCAATCGCAAGCTCTCCCCCCTCTTTTGCAACGCTGACGTTTTCACCCTCCTTCTGCATGCTTCTTACGCTTCCAGCACTGCTACCATCTGGTTTTATCAGCTTAACGTCTTTTCTCAGCTCACCTGCAAGGATTTTTACCCCTACAACAGCTGGCTTACTCCTTCTGAATATGAACTCCTTGAGAAGTTTGATTTTTGCCGGTTTGATCAACGCCTCAATTTTCTGTCTCTCTCTTGCAAGCTTCTCCTCCTCCCTCCACTCATTTACTTTATCGAGAAGGGAATAAATTATCTCTTCCCTGAATATTCTAACGCCGTACTTTGCAGCCTCATCTACAACGCCTGGCAGTAACTTTACGTTGAACGCAAGGATTATCTTGTTCAATGTGTCTCTATTTGCAGAAGCCTCTACCACATCTCTTTTATCAACATCTCCAACTTCAGCCCTTTTTATTGGAATTTCAAGCTCCCTGAGCTCGTTTATTAACGCCTCCAAGGAGCCAAGAGTGTCTGCTTTGAGGATAACTCCTTCTTCTTCGGTCTTTATTGTGATTTCTTCATACTCCTTTTTAATTCTCTCTCTGAACTTTAGTATGTCCTCCTCCTTTTCAACAGCCTCAAATTCGCTGCCAGCAAGAACTCCTTCGATATTCGGAGCCACGAGCTTCACACCAGCAGCAGCGGTGACACTCTTAACACCCTGGAACTTGCTCTCCACTCTCATCTCCTTGGCTGGCCTTGGTTTTAGAATTCCCCTGACATGCGTTACTATGATATCATCTTTTCCGGCTAT
Organism: Archaeoglobales archaeon; assembly: GCA_029984855.1. GTDB lineage: Archaea > Halobacteriota > Archaeoglobi > Archaeoglobales > Archaeoglobaceae > Archaeoglobus_C. Next base: position 10,708 of record JARQZL010000017.1, read on the forward strand.
TGCTATCTTATCTCCAACTTTCAATGTGCCGTCGTGGAGAATCACGTCGCAGGTTATACCAATACCTTTCTCTTCTTTTACTTCAAGAATTGTCCCCTTTGCTCTGCCCTCCACATGAAGGCGGAGGTTCTCTTCAAGATACCTCTGTGCAAGTCCGACAAGGAGCATTAGGAGTTCAGGTATCCCCTCTCCTGTTACTGCTGAGACAGGTACAATTGCAACAGTGTGTGTGAAGTCCCTAATCATATCGAAGCGCTCGGCTGAAAATCCATAGCTGTACAGCTGGCCGATTAGCTCATATATCCTGTTATCCAGCTTTTTCTTTGTGAACTCCTCCTGCTGAGCGTAGGTTTTCAGAAACGGTGCGTATTCAATACTCTGCCAGCCAGGAATGCAGTCTATTTTGTTCGCCGCAACGACAAAAGGCGTTTTAAAAGTCTTGAGTATCGAAATTGCCTCCTCTGTTTGAGGCATCACTCCCTCATTCACGTCGATTATGAGAACAGCGAGATCTGCTAAGGCCCCACCCCTCCTCCTTAGATTCGTGAAGGCTTTGTGACCGGGTGTATCGATAAAAAGAAGACCGGGAACCGTCACTTTGACATTCCAGATGTCTCTGCAGATATCCTTTATCAGGTCGATTGGTATCTCTGTAGCACCTATATGCTGGGTTATTCCTCCTGCCTCTTTTGCTGTAACTCTGGTTCTCCTGATTTTGTCAAGTAGCGTGGTCTTTCCATGGTCTACATGACCGAGGACAGAGACAATTGGAGTTCGAAGCTTATTCATACTTCACCGCAATCGAGATTCAACTTTTGTTTAGGATTTCATAAGATCAGCTTTAAGATTCATAAAGCCACTCTTCATCCGCCCGTGTGTATTCTATGAGCTCGTCAGCATCAAAGAAAAGGGAAATCTCTCTTTCTGCGGATTTTAACGAGTCGGATGCATGCACGACGTTTCTGCCTATATCCATCCCGAAATCGCCCCTTATTGTCCCTGGAGCTGCTTCAACTGGATTTGTTGCCCCGACAATATTTCTCACGACTTTAACAGCCTCTTTCCCCTCCGCAACCATTGCAACTACTGGCCCGGAGGTTATGTAGTCTACAAGGTCTCTGAAGAAGGGCTTCTCTGCATGTTCTGAATAGTGCTCCATTGCAAGCTCTTCCTGAATCCACATTGTTTTAATACCAACTATTTTGAGCCCTTTTTGCTCGAGTCTTCTTATAACTTCGCCAATCAGCCCCCTCTGCACGCCGTCTGGCTTTACCATTATAAATGTCCGCTCCATGGTAGCACCTGTATATTTGTTATAAATAAATATTGTTATATTAACGGCTACTTCTGATAGAACTTTGTCCACTTGAGCTTTCTCGGATTTCTTTTGAGCTTCAGCATGTTCTTTTCGCACTTGCCGGAGCAGAAGTAGAGAACCCTACCGTCTCTTCTTACGTACATCTTGCCCGTCCCTACTTCGATTTCTTCACCACAGAAGGAGCATACTCTTTTTTCCATCGGCCTCACCTTATGAGGAGTTTTCTTGCCTCTCTTGCAGTCTCTTTTATTGAGAGTATATCTCCCACTCTGACAGGGCCGAATACATTTCTTGTTATGATTCTACCTTTGTTTTCACCGCCAAGGACTCTGACCTTGACCTGTGTCGCCTCTCCGTGCATGCCTGTCCTCCCTACAACCTCTATGACCTCTGCAGGCTGGACATCCTCCTCCTCTGCCACGATTACCACCTCACTTCTTCACTTCTTTACTTCTTTACTTCTTCAGTCCCTCAAGTTTGCTGATCAACTGCGAAAGCTCCTTCTTTGCCTCTCCCTCGTTTATTACTGCCACTGCAGAACAATCAACATCAATGCCCACAGCCTGACCGAGCTCACTCTTGCTTTTTACGTAGATGTACGGGGTATTTTTCTCTTCGCAGAGCAGAGGTAAATGGGCGACTATCTCTGGCGGGTCAACGTCCACTGCCACATATACAAGCTTTGCCATCCCCCTTTCAATAGCTTTCGTTGTCTCATTTGTTCCTTTTTTCACTTTTCCAGTCTCTCTCACTTTTTCGAGCAGTGAGAGAGCCTCATTCTGCAAATCTCCAGGAACCTCAAACCTTACGTACATATTCACACCTCCTCCTTTGCATCATCGGCTTTTTACACCATGTAGCTGCATTTACCCTTCTCATGGGTAAACATGAATACTACTGGCCTCTTGCCTTAGGCAGTTACGTTTTAAATCTTTTGGTCTGGCAAAGTGTGTTTGAGGATACATGTTTGAGAGCAGAATGCGGGGATAATGTTAGGGATAATGTTATCAAGAAGTTAATATATATTCATTCTTGTGCCCAGAAGGAAGAAGTACCGGAAGGTCTCTCTGGATTTCCCTGTGTTTGGGGGGATTGTGGAATTCACTCCAGATGAGCTCGAGGCCTTGAGGCTTGCAGATATCGAAGGACTTACACAGGTTGAAGCTGCAAAGCTTATGGGCGTCTCACAGCCAACATTCCACCGCATACTGAAAGAGGCAAGAAGAAAGGCCAGCATGGCAGCACTTGGAGGAAAAGCCAGTATTGTTCAGGATGAAAGCGTAGTAAAGATTTTTAGTTGTTTCAGGTGTGGCTATGAGTGGAATGAGAGATATGGGGATCTGCCGGAGAGATGTCCAAAATGTGGGAGTGAAAGCATCCATGGAGGACGCAGAAGACGCAGGAGAGGTAGAAGATGAGTTACGCAATAAAGGTGGCAAAGGTCTCCGCTCTCTTCAATCTCGCTTTCTCTTTTCTTAAAGGAATTGCTGGAATTGCTGTGGGGAGTGTCGCTCTTGTAGCTGACGCTCTTCATTCTCTTGTCGATGTTCTCGGTTCCGTGTTTGTATGGATTGGTCTTAAGGTTGCAGAAAAACCTGCAGACACAGAGCATCCCTATGGACACTACAAGGCTGAAAGTCTTGCAGAACTGAGTGTCGGGCTTATAATAATTTCCAGCTCGATTTTAATCCTCAAAGAAGCTGTTGAAACACTTATAAGTCGGAATTATCCTTCTTTTGAGTATTATGCTGCAATGGTGGCTGCTCTATCAGCTGCTGGCAACGAGGTTCTGGCAAGATACAAAATATCGGCAGGAAGAAAAACAAAGTCTTCAGCGTTGATAGCTGAAGGAAAACACTCAAGAGCAGACGTCTTCGGATCAATAGCAGTTCTTCTGGGGCTCTTCTTTGTTGAATTTGGCTACTGGTGGGCGGACTCAATTGTGGCAATTTTCATATCCTTTTTCATAGTTCAGATGGGTATGGGGATCGTAAAAAATTCCATCGATGTACTCATGGACCGGACGGATGAGGATTTCGCATTACGGGTAAAAGAGATCCTGAAGGACATAATCGGGATAGCTTCAATAGATTTTATTGCAGCCAGAGGGACGTGGAGAAATAGAATTGTGGAGGTTCACTACTCAATCTTTCCGTGGGCTATCGAGCTCATAGATCCAATCCAGGAGGAAATGGAAAAGAAGCTGAGAGCTCTGGAAGTCTCAAAGGTTGTTCCTGTGGTGAGGATGGCGAAAGGCAAACCCGTTATTGCTGTTGCAGCCAGTGAGAAAAGCTTGGAAGCGGAGTGTGGTGATATGGATTCCCCATACTTTGCGGTATTCTACAAGAACGAACCCGTGTTTATAAAAAATCCCTACTCCATGGCTGAACGGAGAAAAGGGCCATTAATAGCAGACATGCTGGCAAAAAAAGGTGTGAATGTTCTCGTGGTTAAAAAGATAGGGGAAGGAGCACTCACGCACATGAGGGCAAGAGGAATTGCAGTGATCACAGAATGTGACAGAGTTGGCAACGCTTTTGAGGCTCTGAAATCAACGAAGGACAGGCAGTCTCTTAATTAATGGAGTTATCTTTATTCTTATTGCTACCCGGTATTATCGGGATATGCTAATTATACTCCGGAAGAATCATATATCTGATCAGCGATTTTCTTAAAATGCTCAAAAGGGAGAAAAAGCTTGAAAGAAAAATTGCCTTGAGGAGGGTGCAGTTTTTACTTAGTATAGCTCAGGAAATAAAGTTTGAAGACTATGAGCTTGCGAGAAGGTACGTTAATCTGGCAAGGAAGATATCGATGCGCTACAGGATCAGAATACCGAAAGATCTCAGACTTTACTGCAAGAGGTGCGGTTACCCCTACAGACATGACAGAATGAGAGTCAGGGTTGTGAAGTCAAGGGTTGTAATTACATGTCTCAACTGCGGATTTGTTAAGCGAATCCCTATTCGACTCCGAAATAAGAATACCCGGATGGAGAACAAATTAAGTATCCGCAGTGAGTGAATGGTGAAAAAATTAAAATAGTAGAAAGCAAGAGAGGCAGGAAATTGGAGGGTTAGGTGAATTAAAAATGGTACTGGATTTTGTTGAGGAAAAGGCGTTGGCTCTCGCCACCGCAATACGGGAAACAGACGAGTATAAGGACTTTCTCGATAAGGAAGATGAATTAAAGAGGGATGAAGCCGCTCAGGAGCTGCTTTGCCAGTTTCAGGAAAAGCAGAGAGAATTCGTCTCAAAGCAGGTTAACGGAGAGGTTGATCAGGATCTTTTGAGTGAGCTTACTGAAATTCAGGCCCAGCTCAACAAAAGAGAGAGCGTTACTGGCTTTCTTGAGTCCTACAATAATCTGATAAACCTGCTTAGTGAAGTTGGTGAGATTATAAGCAAACAAATAGAGTTTGACTTTGGCGAGGCTTACAGAACCTGATTTTTTTAATTTTTTAGCTGATACCGATATCCACTGATATCGAACATAGCTTTCCTCATTTCATTGGGAAATAATTTCTGGAAAGTTCAGCCTCCGGATATCACCCTCATTACCGTTATTTCACCCTCTTCTACCTCCTCATCGACAGGAACCGGCTGCCCGTTCCTGAGAACAACTACAGTTTCGGGATTAATTCCGAGTTTTTCCAGAATTTTGAGGTAGCTCTCTTCCTTTTCTGCCTCCACAACCTCTTCTTTTTTAAAAAAACCAATAAAATTAATTTTAATTTTAGGAAGATTTTTTGCTTTCACCACTCCCCCTCTTTAAGAACCTGTTTTGCTATTTCTTTCATGTTTACAGAACCCTTCTCTGCTACCACTTTCTTCAACTCTTCAATGTTCTCCTTAAGGAGTTTTTCGTCTTTGCTTTCTTCCTTGCTCTTACCTTTTCGCTCGAAGGATCTCCAGTCAAAAGTTCTCATGAATATA
>JARQZL010000018.1 GCA_029984855.1 Archaeoglobales archaeon
ATGAAGCTCAGATAGAATTCTGGCAGTCCTTCTTACCGACGATGTTTGGATGTAGGTTGCTATACCAAGTATTTTGATTTCAAGAGGTACTTTGTTTCTTTCAAAGACTTTCAACTCCTTAACAATATCCTTTACCTTTAGCATAATAATGCATGATTTTTAGTATTTATAGTTTTATGCTAATGTGGACAGGTCTGGTTTGTCTAACAGCAAGATTTTTTAACTCGTAATGTGATTATAATAATGGTGGTAGTGTGCTTCCTGATTACTATCAGACGCTCCTGTCCATCCAGAGAGAGATGGGTACTGAACTTGAGTTTAAAGAAGAGATTCCGGAAGGAGACAGAGTCTTAGACGAGTACTGGATTGTTCCCGGGTTCTGCAAGGTACAGATTAGAGAGAAGGAAGAAAGTGCAGGCCGATACTACAATCTTCTCGAACCTCCTGTAGGAGTTGACGAACTTGAACTGCTGAATGTGATTTACAATGACATGAAGAGTGCACTTGTACTCAGAGAGTACTCAATAAAAGAAGAGGAGAAGGCTGAAATTCTCATAGAAATTCTGAATGAACTTCTTAAAGAATATGCAATAGAAATGCAGCCGCAGCTTGTTCTGAATACACTTTATTACCTCTTCAGAAACTTCCTCGGTTTCGGGCCAATAGATGGAATGCTGAATGACCCAAAGCTTGAAGACATCTCCTGTGATGGCTATGATATCCCCATCTACGTTTTTCACATGAAGTATGGCAGTATGCCCACAAACATATCCTTCTCCAGAGAGTACTTAGACAACTACGTGATACTCATTTGTCAGAAGGCTGGAAAGTACATCTCATACGCAAATCCTCTTGTTGATGCAACACTTTCTGACGGGAGCAGACTTCAGGCAACGTACAGCAGCGAAATAACGCCTCGTGGATCCTCTTTCACGATTAGAAAATTCAGAGCCACTCCATACACTCCTGTAGATATTCTTGAGAGTGGAACGATGGATGCTGCTATGCTTGCCTATTTCTGGCTGCTCGTTGAAAACAAGATGAATTTTATAGTGGTTGGGGAGACTGCCGCCGGAAAAACCACCACCCTTAATGCCCTGATGATGTTTATACCTCCCGATTCAAAGGTCATCTCGATAGAAGATACAAGAGAGCTGCATCTTAAGCATGACAACTGGATAGCTGACGTAACAAGGCTCGGCCTTGAAGGACAGGAGATTACAATGTATGATTTACTCAGAGCAGCTTTAAGGCAGAGACCTGACTACATAATCGTCGGTGAGATCAGGGGAAAAGAGGCTTTAACACTCTTTCAGGCAATGTCAACAGGCCATGCAGCCTACTCAACGCTGCACGCAGGAGATATTAACCAGCTCGTCTACAGGCTGGAGAATGAGCCACTTAATGTTCCCCGAATCATGATACAGTTCTTGGATGCTGTTATCGTGCAATCGGTATGGGCGAGAAGAGGGGTGAGGAAGAGAAGGGTGATCGAGATAAACGAGACATTTGGAATAGACCCGGTAAATAAAAATCTCCTCGTAAATCCTCTGTTCAAGTGGGACCCATCATCAGATGCTTTTTCTCAGATTTCAGAATCGAAGAAGATCGAGAAGATAGCCAAAATCATGGGTGTGGAGACCCACGAAGTCATGGATGAGTTAATGAGGAGGGCAATATATCTCAACAAACTGAAAGATGCAGGAATAAAGAGCTTTGAAGATGTTATACTGAGAATACGCAGCTACTACAGCAACCCCGAAAAAGCTCTGGAAGAGGTGGGGAGTTGAGGCGGGAGCGCATTTCACTCTATGTGCCGTGCAGGCTTGTCAGATATTACAGCAAGAAAGTCAGAGAGAGGCCGGCCCGGTACAGGTACCTCTCCAGTACTATAATGTCCTCAAGGCTTCCAATTACAGTCCAGAGGCTTCTGGCAATAGCAACTTTTTACCCGCTGTTATCCTTCTTTGTCGGCGCATTTATAGGGTACATTATTCTTATAACTGTAATTCCCGAGGATGCAGTTATATATACGATCTGTCACTATACAGAAAGTACAGAATTGAGGGATGTTCTAATGCTGCATTTTGCAGAGGCGAGGTTCGTTTCTACAGTCCTCTGGACAGTCGTATTTGGCGTAGTGGCATACAAGCTTACAGAATACCTTATCCTGTCCTATCCTTCCTTTATTTCAAGCAAAAGAAAAAGTGAGATTGACATATACCTTCCGCATGCCGTCAACATGATGTACGGGATGGCTGCCGGAGGTATAGGCATATATGAGATAATAAAAACAGTTGCCGAATCAAAGTCCATGTTTGGAGAACTGAGTAAGGAGTTTGGAACGGCTGTACAGCTGACAGACATTTTTAAAGAGGATCTTCTGAGTGCAATAAAGTACGTGAGGGATACAACACCCAGTGAGAGACTTTCCGGTTTTCTTGATGACTTTATTTTTATAATAAAAGGTGGAGGGAAATTATCAAGCTTCCTGAAAAATAAATCAGCAGAATACTTTGAAGAGCAGGAAGTTAGTTACACGAGTTATCTGGACTTCCTGAGTGTGATGATAGAAACGTATCTCTCTGCATTCATCCTGCTTCCTCTGTTCCTGCTTGTAATTCTTGTTGTAATGCAGATGGTTGGCGAAAATATTCTCAACATGTACAGAGTGGGCACAGCAGTTCTGCTTCCTGCGGCCACAATTTTATTTATATATCTTATAAAAGCATCTCTTCCAATCCCCCAGACAAAAATAAGAAAGAGAGGACTCGATTTCAAAGAGGACATCTTCGCAAAAAAAGTAGAGGCAAAAATGGGCACGTTCAAAGTCAAAAAGCTGAAGAGGCTCGTCAAAAAAGCCAAGTCAGCTCTCCTGCACCCTCTGGAGGACGCAGTGTACACTATAGAGTTCCGCATAATATCCTTCTACGTGCTGGTTCTTGCAATAATCGTAACTTTTGTAGCGTCAAGGTTTTTGACTCTCAGAGATCTTCCGGTGGTGACGCTTTCAGCGGCTGCAATACCACTGATATTATTCATAGAAATCAGAGAAAAGGCCATAAGGCAAATAGAGAAAAAAATTCCAGAGATCTTTAGAGAACTGGCAATTCTGAATGAGGCAGGACTTGGCATAATAGGAGCGTTGAAGGTGCTAAGCAGTATTGAGCTGGGTATGATCTCCAAAGAAATAAACATAATCCGGAGCAGAATAGAGTGGGGAGAGTCAATTTCAAGAGCTTTCAGGCTTCTTGAGACACGGGTTAAAAGCGATGTTATTGCAAAGGTAATACCCATTTCTGTTAAAGCCATTGAAACGTCGCCAAAGTACAAAGATGCGTTTCAGATAGTTTCAGAGTTTGCATCCGCTGAGGTGGGTTTGAGAGAAAAGATAAGGAGCAGTATGTTTCTTTACGTTGTTGTTATATATCTCTCAATTTCTGTGTTTCTGCTCATAGCCTATATTATGATACATAATATTCTCTCTACGTTCAGCACCAGTGTTGCAGGAGGAGTTACATTTACCCCAAAGCTCGATCTTATTAAGGAAACTTTTTATCAGGTCTCCATACTCACATGTGTTCTCTCAGGTCTGATAGCGGGAGTCATTGGCTCGGGCAAGGTTCTTAGCGGACTGAAGCATGCTTATATTTTTCTTATTGCCACATACTTCGTTTTCAACTATCTTCTGTGAAGCAGAGGCGAAAGGTTTAAACACTATGATAATAATAATTAAATGATGGATGAGCGTGCTGTCACGGTGGTACTCGGATTTATTCTCGTTCTGATGATGTCAATGATATCTCTCAGTGTAGTACAGACCACGCTTGTGCCAGATGTATGTAAAAAAGCTGAAGCAGAACACATGGAGAAGTTAACAGAGCAGGTTCTCAGTCTTACAGAGGTTCCGGATACGCCGACGACAGTCAGACTGGTTATGGGGGTTAACTATCCACATTATCTCTTTTTGATGACACCTTCCAAGGGTGCAACAAGTCTTAGTTTTGAAAAGTTCTACCTCAACCTGAGTTATACAGAAATACTGCCAAATGGAACAAAAGTGAATGTCGTAAGACATATTCCAAGCTGTAGAATAGAAGCCACACCAAACTACTATTACTACCCAAAGGAGAGCCTCATCATCGAGAATTCAGCGGTTTTCAGAAA
>JARQZL010000019.1 GCA_029984855.1 Archaeoglobales archaeon
AGGAGTATGTGTCAGAGGAGGGGGTTGAATTAACGCTTGAAGGTGGAAGGGAACTTGCTGGCAAGCTGTTCTGTAACAGAGGTGTTAAGGTAGAGATCTGCAGGGTGAACGAGTACATGCACCTGAGGTTTCCCGAGCTGCTGCTTTCTGCAGAACCCGGACAGCACGAATTTTCGTGGAAGCCTTTGGCGGTGGAGAGGGGTGTTGTTGTGTTTGGTGACATCAGCGGGAAAGGGATTGTGAAGACCTTTGGAATGACGGGCAACCCACGGGGCAACCCGTATCTGCTCTCTGATATAACTCATGCTTCGAATAAAATTTTTCTGGAGGTAGAGTGGGGACGCCTGAGAAAGAAGAAAATAACAGTACCCGTAAATGTCAGTGTACATAGCAGTTCATAATCGCTTTGCGAGTGTTAAACCTTCATCTTCCCTTCATCTTCTCATCGACTAACTCAGAGATTCTCTCCATCCTCGACTATTTTCACTCTTCTTGAACTCTGCAATTGGTAATCTCTAACAAAATCTGCAACTTCGTTGAGTGGGGAAGTTTGAGCTTCAAACTGTTTCCACTGTCGTTCAGGGAGTTTCTGACGTTCAAGGGCTTTGAAGCTAAGGAGCCATTCACAAGACTCTGCAGGAGTATCTCGATATGGCGATCTACGAGGATCTTGTGGAGAGATACGGCATTGAAAAGATCTCTGAGAGAACTCAATTCCATTCTCAGCCAGGAATTCTTTTACTGCAGTTATGTAAGACTTTGCTGTTATTGGTGGCTTTTCATTCAGATATGGAGAAAATCTGAGCAGATCTTTGTAATTGGACAATAATGAAGGTCTGTTGATTCTCGAATCCTTAGCTTACTTAAACCAACATGCAAAGTATTATATCCCCTCTATCCAACGAAGTTCAATGGCTCTCGAGGCTCTGAAAGATGTTGTCAGGAAGATTGCACATTCAACAAGTGTGGATAAAGCTCTTGTTGAGGAGGTAGTCAAGGATATTCAGCGTGCCCTGCTCAAGGCAGATGTAAATGTCAGGCAGGTAAAGGAGATAAGCGATGCAATAAAAAAGAGGGCGCTGAGTGAGGAAGTTCTGCCCACTTTTAATGTCAGGGAGCACATAATCAAGATAGTCTATGAGGAATTAATGGGTGGAATCGGCGAAGGGCTTGAAATCCCACTTAAGAGAGCAAAAATAATGCTTGTTGGATTACAGGGCAGTGGAAAGACTACAACAGCAGCAAAGCTGGCAAAATACTTCAAAGATAGGGGAATGAAGACTGGTGTCATCGCTGCCGACACTTGGAGACCTGCTGCATATGAGCAGCTCAAACAGCTTGCTGAGGCGTATGGAATAGGTTTCTATGGTGAGAAGGAGAGCAAGAATGCGGTTAAAATAGCCAAAAACGGTCTTGAGGCTCTTAAAGGCTATGACATGATAATCATAGATACTGCAGGAAGACATGCACTTGAAAAAGAACTTATAAATGAGATGATTAAAATTGCTGAGACTGCACAGCCAGAGTATAAACTATTAGTTCTTGATTCTGCAATTGGTCAGCTTGCCAGCAAACAGGCAAAGGCTTTTCATGAGGCCATAGGCATAAACGGAATCATAGCCACAAAGTTCGATGGAACGGCAAAAGGTGGAGGAGTCCTGTCTGCTGCAAGAGAAATAGGAATTCCAATTGCGTTCATTGGCACGGGGGAGAAAGTTGAAGACTTTGAGCGCTTTGATCCTGCTGGTTTTGTCTCCCGGTTGCTCGGAATGGGAGATGTTAAAGCTCTGCTTGAGAAAGTTGAAAGGGTTGTAAGCGAGGAAGAGCTCAATCCCGAGGCTTTCCTAAAGGGAGCATTCACGCTGAAAGATGTTTACAAGCAGATTGAGGCCATGAACAAAATGGGGCCTGTAAGCAAAATATTCGATCTGTTGCCGTTTGGTTTTGGCATGAAGGTTGACAAAAATACAATGGAGATGACACAGGAGAAAATGAGGAAGTTCAGAGTGATAATGGATTCAATGACAGAAGAGGAGCTTCTCAATCCAAAGATTATTAGTTCATCGAGGATTAAAAGGATTGCTATCGGCTCAGGGACTTCTCCACAGGAAGTTAAGGAGTTGCTTAGGTACTACAAGACCATGAAGAACGTTATGAAGAAAATGAAGAAAGGCAAGTTTGGCAAGCTACCCCTTAAGGGATTTCCGAAGATAGGCTTATGACCGAAGTTGCAGGAATAGATGAGGCCGGTAAAGGGCCGGTAATGGGTCCTCTTGTTGTGTGCGGAGTCTGCTGTAACAGGGAAATACTTCCGGAACTCGAAAAAATAGGTGTGAAAGATTCAAAAAAGCTCAGCAGAGAAAAGAGAGAAGAACTTGCGAAAGAAATATCAAGGCTTTGTAAGAGCTGTGTTTTGAAAATTGAGCCAGAAGAGCTGGATAACCAGATGAAAAAGAAGACAGTAAATGAAATTCTGACCGATTGTTATGCAAAGATAATAAAAAAGCTCAATCCCGACATCGTTTTTGTCGATTCTCCCGACGTAATTCCCGAAAGACTTGCAGAAACATTGAGAATAAGAACCGGAAAGGATGTAAAGGCAATGCATAGAGCCGATGAGCTCAAACCCATAGTCTCAGCAGCTTCGATAATTGCGAAGGTTGAGAGGGATAAAGAGATAGACAGAATAAAGGATGAGCTGGGCGTTGATTTTGGCAGTGGTTATGCGAGCGATGAGAGAACTATCAATTTTTTGAAGGAGTATTTCAGGGAACGCAGAGAGTTTCCGCCTCATGTGCGAAAAAGCTGGAGGACTCTCAACAAAATACGTCAGCAATCCTTGGATGAGTTCTTTTAGCAAAAAAGTGCACCTGACATAACGAGGGCATAAGCTTTATAAGTTCGGAGGAGGTGCAGAACCATGCAGATTATTCAGGGACCCGTTGCCTAGCATGGATAAGGCGGCAGCCTCCTAAGCTGCAGATCGCGGGTTCAAATCCCGCCGGGTCCGTTCGATTTTAGAGAGCAGGTTACGTAAGATCAATCTGGGAGATACCGAGGAGCGATTCTGGAGTTATTATAACATAGCTGCTGGTCGCACCTACCGGTGGAATTAGCCTCACAGTTGCCGTTTCACCCTCTCCCAACCCCTTTCCACTGCAGATGGCACTGAGATTCAAATGGATTTTTACCGTGTCCTCATGACTGTTCATAACCGGATTGCTATTGCCGTTTGTTTGCAGGGAACCATCATCATCCCTTACCCATGTTACAGCAAACTCCTTTGACCAGTCAATCTTGCCCCAGTTTGAGACTGTCTGACCCCCACTTGCACTCACATTGCATGTCAGAGTGGCCTCATTGTTTTTATCTATGTACACTACAATCAACTCACCCAGATCGATGTCCTGGCTTCCCGGCCTGAGCTTTACAGTGAGATTGAGTAGGTCAACATATCTGCTGTTGCCTGTTGAAGTTACATTCCCGGAAACTTCAACAATATCCAGCCCCGAGGATGTCTGCTCACTTGCTTCCTTACCAGTTGTCTGAGCTCTCTGCTGAAGCAAACCGGCGGTGTTTATGAGGACACCCGCTGCAATCGCTGCAACCAGCACCATCGCTATGAAGACTATCAGCGTACCAATTCCAACCTGCCCTCTGCTATCCATCTCTGACACACCCCTCACTATTCAGTGCCAGCATGTTTTTTAAAACTGCAATACCTGTATTAATTATTTTCTTCTGAGGTTATTTAAATTATACCAGAGTTTGCAGCTTTCAGTATAGCGTTAGCTATCGTTACTCCCTGCAATCAGTCACGTGATATGACCAAGAACTAAATAACGCAGATTCAACATAATGGCATGCTCTGTCTGACAGTTGTTATTGCAGCGATACTGATGGGGACACTCCCTGTTTTTGTCCGGAACGTAGCCATGAATCCGATTCAGCTTTCATTTTTCAGGTTATTCTTCGGATCCATTTTTCTCGGGTTTGTTCTCGGAGTACTGCATGAAAGACCCCGGATAACCAGATGGAAGCTTATGTTGAGCATAGTATGTATAAACACCCTAACTGTAGTCTCCTATATCGCCTCAATCCAGCTTGTTGAGGTCGCCACTGCAGCGTTGATGCTTTATATGGCACCTGTATATGTGATTCCTCTCGCAAAAATCACGGGAGAGAGAGTGCATACCGAGAGCATGCTGGCACTACCTCCCGGTCTTGTTGGCCTGTGGCTCATGCTCTCGCCCCATAGCTTCTCCATCGGAGTGATCTCCGGCATAATTTCTGGATTAAGTTATGCTGCATACTTTCTGATCATGAAGAGGGCAAGAAGGGAGATGGAAGCATTTCACATAACCTTTGTCTACCTCGCTCTCTCTTCACTGATACTTCTTCCTTCCCTCTTCATTGAGCCCCTTCCGGAGGTGAGTAAGACAAGTATTCTATGGCTTCTGGGCCTTGGTATAGTTCCAACAGCATTAGCATTTTCTCTCTTTAACTTTGGAATAAAGTACTGCAGATTGGATCAGGCTCCTTTTTTCGCTCTTGCAGAACCCCTTGCTGCAGGATTTTTTGGATACGTATTCTTTGGTGAGACTCTCAGCCTGATGCAACTAATTGGTGCATGCCTTATACTTTTTAGTATTGCCACTGCGGCAAGAGAAATTAGTTAAATCACCAGAGTGAAAAGCAAGTATGCAAGAACAAGCATCAGCAAAGAATGCTTCACACCTGCAGAAAGGCTGCCTTCTCCCATAACTCCCGCCACAAGTCCAGCAAAAATTCCCTGAAACACTGCCGCATGCATGAATATGTTTTTATACGTATCTATATTTATAGTTCTCAGCATACCCATGCTGGCACCACCGCTTGCTGCAACCTTTGCAGCGCTTTCAGCGAGAGTAGAAAGGAAGGTTGTAGTTATTATGTAAACAATTCCAATAAAAACAAAGAAAGATATATAGATTATAATCACGTACATAAACATATTTGACAGTCTCTCCCTCCTGAGAAGTTCTGCATTGCTTGCATCCTTGGCAGAGATCATGAGTACCTCCGTAACGTTTCCTGTTGACTTCAGTGCTTCATTGAGGAGAGTGATTGTCCTCGAAAGCTCAAAAACTCTGAGCCGGTTGGCAAATCTGACCAGTGCATCATTCAAACTTACCCCCCAATCCAGATCAGACTTTATTTTTTGAATTTCCTTTTTGAGAGGGGTTGTATCCGTCTTTGCAATCATGGCAATTGCCCTGTATATGGGCATCCCACTCTCATTGGCAGAAGCGAGCTTATTCAGAAAGATAGGTGTCAAACGCAGTAGTTTCTTCGCTTTTTTACTTCCCGCTTCATAGAAGACAACAAATGGTGCCAAAATCATAATAAGACCTAAAAAGATATAGTCATCAACATTGAACAACCAGCTCATATCAGGACTAAATGGATAAAGACTGAAACCATAGAGCATGAACCCAATTCCAACCGGAATGGAAACAAGAAATACATATAGAGGTCTCTTTTTTACAGGGTCAAAAGGGTGCTTCAGAGCATGCCTGAACTTCCAAGACTTCACTCTTTTTCTTAATGTCTTTATCTGTTCCTCAAACTGGTCCCCAGCTTCAACCTCCCTTCTGAGATGAGTGTACTTCTCCTTAAGCTTTGGAGGTTCACCCTCATCAGTTGGAGTGAGAAGCTTGATCACCATGGCAAAGAAAAAGGATCCTACCGGGATGACGAGATATATAACTGCGTAAAGTGCGGTTTCATCTCCCTGCCCCATAACAACCATGACAGTCTGAATAATTATCAAAAAGAGGGGGCCTGCAACAAATGCAGTTATATAGCTTTCAGCCATGAGGCCAAGAAATTCGAGAAAGTTCTTCTGATCCTGCCTCGTTCTCTCAAGATAAAACTCTGCTCGTTCTTCTAAGTAACTGCTTATGTCGCCTCCACTGTCAATAATCGTGATGAGGCCATGCAGAAATTCTCTGAAGTTTTCAGAAGGTGAGAGTTCAACTGCCTCTGTAAGCGCCTCTCGTATATCCTTTCCAAGAACCTCCATATCTCTGAGGATCCGTGCGGCTTCCCTGGAGATTTCACTGTACACCTCGTAGTAATCAGAAAGAGACCTGAATATCTCGATCAGGTTCATGCCGCCCTTGCTGAGAGAATACATGAATGTTATGGCATGAGGCAGAGCCCTGTCTATTTTGCTCTTTCTGTCACTTATAACTGTAGAAGGATAGAGAATGAACATCAGATATCCCAGAAAGTAGAGAATAGCTGTACTTGCCAAGCAGATCAGAGCAGCAAAGATATAAGTCCTGACACTCATCCAGTAGCCGTAAAGTGGTTCTGGAAGAACTATCGGAAAGAGGGTTTCTGGAAAGCCCACAAAAAAGATGACTATATACGCCACCACAAGCCCGATGATCGCCCCGATAACTGCAAAGATGAGGGAAGTCATGCGGGCGGTAGCTATATACATCTCAGGGGGCATCGAAATTACTGCCTGCCTGAGCTGTTTTTCCAAATCGTAGTACTTGTGGGCATTCTTTCTTATACCTTCTCCGAAAAACTTGTATCCGAGGTACGTGAAGGAGTTCGCTTCTTTAAACATCTAACCACCTAAACGGCAATACCCATCTTCTCCAGAACTTTTTCAGGCCTGCTCTGGTATGCATGTATAATATCGCTTACAGCCCTGAAGTCCCGAATGTTGCGCTCTATCATAAATTCTATTACAGCCTTTCTTCTCTCAAGCTCCTGCTGGAGCTCTGCGATACTCCATCCTCTCGTTTTCCTTATATCCTCAAGTGCCTTGGATGCACCTATCATAACAATTTCATCCTTAACGCTGTCCCACTGGAAGACCGTTGAAGTTCGAATCATTTTAGTGTATGGGTCAAGGCCGACTATTTCAGCTATCTCTGTGTTTCTTCTAACTCTCTTTTTCCCAACAAACGTCTGTGCCTGAATGCTGACTATGTCCAGAGCTTCAATCATCGGCCTTGGAACGTTTATTGGCGGATTCTCAAGTCTGTGTATGACACCGTTAACAGAATCTGCATGAAGCGTTGAGTAGGTTGT